>NZ_DKIK01000073.1:6872-11478 GCF_002454215.1 Acinetobacter sp. UBA6720 | reverse complement strand
GAACGTTCAATCAATAATAAGTATCATAAAAAAATGCTATGATACTTTCCATGTAAGTTATTGAATCTAACGCCTTTAAATTTAAGGCAAATTGTTCTGGATTGTCATGAATAAACGTAGAGTAAAACCTGAGCATGAGCGTCGTGAAGAAATTATCAATGCTGCCTATGCAGTCATTCACGAAGTAGGCTTATCCAACACCACCATTGCTCAAATTGCGAAAAAAGCACAGCTTTCTACGGGCATTGTGAGCCATTATTTTGGCGATAAACAAGGTCTTATTCACAGCTGCATGCGCCAAATGCTCAATGTCTTAGCCGAGACCACGGCAAGCTATAAGGCAAAGGTCGTGCAACCCAATTCCAGAACATTTACTCAAAGCCATTATTGATGCCAACTTTGACATCAGTCAGGTCAACAACACTGCTATGCGGGTTTGGCTAGATTTTTGGTCTGCCAGTATGCATCAAGCCGACTTAGGTCGCCTACAACGAATAAATGATCAACGTCTTTATTCAAATTTGAAGTTTCATTTCTTGCAACTCATGCCGAGACCACAGGCAAGCCAAGCAGCTAAAGGGTTAGCAGCACTGATTGATGGATTATGGTTACGTGGAAGTTTAAGTGGTCATCAAGCATTTGATCGTGATTTGGCACGTTCTATTGCATACGACTATGTCGATATGCAACTTCGCTTAATTCAACAGATACGGCAGGAACAACAAAATGAGTAATGTACAGCTTCACTCGCTTTATATTCACGGACAATATTTCAATGCCACCAGTGGTCAAAGCTTTGACAGTATCAACCCTGCTACAGGTGAAGTCATTGCCACCATTCAACAAGCATCCAAAGCTGATGTCGATACAGCCGTGCAAAGTGCTGTAGAAGGACAGCGTGAATGGGCTGCCAAAACTGCGGTCGAACGTGCCCGTATTTTACGTCGTGCAGTCGATATTTTACGCGCTCGTAATGACGAGTTAGCTCGCCTAGAAACACTCGATACAGGTAAAGCATTCAGTGAAACCTCTACTGTCGATATTGTCACTGGTGCAGACGTTTTAGAATACTACGCGGGACTTGCAACTGCCATTCAAGGTGAACAAGTGCCATTACGTGAAAGTAGTTTTTTCTACACACGCCGTGAACCTTTAGGTGTAGTCGCAGGCATTGGCGCTTGGAATTATCCCATTCAAATTGCACTCTGGAAATCAGCTCCTGCCCTCGCTGCGGGGAATGCCATGATTTTTAAACCCAGCGAAGTAACCCCGCTTACCGCCTTAAAATTGGCAGAGATCTATACTGAAGCAGGCGTACCCGCTGGGGTTTTCAACGTTGTACAAGGTTTTGGTGCTGAAGTCGGTCAATGGTTGACTGAACACCCAGACATTCAAAAAATTTCGTTCACAGGTGGTGTGGCAACGGGTAAAAAGGTCATGGCGAGTGCTGCGGCTTCTAGTCTCAAAGAAGTCACCATGGAGCTCGGTGGCAAATCACCTCTGATTATTTGTGCCGACGCCAACCTTGACCGCGCAGCCGATATTGCGGTGATGGCGAACTTCTTTAGTTCAGGTCAAGTGTGTACCAATGGCACCCGTGTGTTTGTACCGCAAACCCTCAAGACTGCATTTGAACAAGCTGTGATTGCACGTGTCAAACGTATCCGTATGGGGGACCCCATGCAAGCTGAAACCAACTTTGGACCTTTAGTCAGCTTTCCCCATATGGAAAAAGTCTTGTCTTATATTGAGTCAGGCAAACAACAAGGTGCAACCTTATTGATGGGAGGACAACGTGCCACCGAAGCAACACTTGCTCAAGGTGCGTATGTATTACCAACCGTGTTTACCGACTGTCACGACGACATGCACATCGTGCAAGATGAAATCTTTGGTCCAGTCATGAGCATTTTAAGCTATGACAGTATCGAAGAAGCCATTCAACGTGCCAACAACACCAGCTATGGTTTAGCTGCGGGTGTGGTCACACAAGATATTTCCCAAGCGCATCGCATTATTCATCAGCTTGAGGCAGGCATTTGCTGGATCAATACTTGGGGCGAATCCCCTGCTGAAATGCCTGTAGGTGGTTATAAACAATCGGGCGTTGGACGTGAAAATGGCATCACCACACTTGAACACTATACCCGCATCAAATCGGTTCAAGTTGAACTGGGCGAATACCAAAGTATTTTTTAAAGTCTGAATTTTAGCTCTCTAAATCCTTACTCCATTTTATTTATTCTTTTTTCATCCTCAACTCAACATGTGGTCACGTTCTCATGCAACGTGGCCCTGCCATAGAAAAAGGATCATTATGCATTCTCAACACTACGATTATATTATTATTGGCGCAGGTTCTGCAGGTAATGTACTGGCTGCTCGCCTAACCGAAGACCCAGATGTTTCGGTACTCTTACTCGAAGCCGGTGGACCTGATTATCGTCTCGACTTTCGCACCCAAATGCCCGCTGCTTTGGCCTATCCTTTGCAAGGGCGTCGTTATAACTGGGCATATTTAACCGACCCAGAACCCCACATGAACAACCGTCGTATGGAATGTGGACGCGGTAAAGGCTTAGGCGGTTCATCCCTGATTAATGGCATGTGTTATATCCGTGGAAATGCCATGGATCTAGAGCAATGGGCTAGCTTAAAAGGCTTAGAAAATTGGAGCTATGCGGACTGTCTACCTTATTACAAAAAAGCTGAAACCCGTGATATTGGTGGCAATGACTATCATGGTGATGCTGGCCCTGTTTCTGTCGCCACGCCTAAATCAGACAACAATGTTTTATTCCACGCCATGGTTGAAGCGGGTGTGCAAGCAGGCTATCCACGCACCGATGACTTAAATGGTTATCAACAAGAAGGTTTCGGCCCAATGGATCGAACCGTAACCCCCAAAGGTCGACGCTCAAGTACTGCACGCGGCTATTTGGATATGGCTAAAGGTCGAGCGAATCTAACCATTATTACCCACGCCATGACCAATCAAATTTTGTTTAGTGGCAAACAAGCGATTGGTGTTGAATATATTCAAGGGGCGAATCAAAACAACTTGCTTCAGGTCTATGCTAATAAGGAAGTTCTACTTTGTGCTGGAGCGATTGCATCACCGCAAATTTTGCAACGTTCAGGTGTGGGTTCAAGCACCTTACTTCAATCTCTCGACATTCCAGTTGTACACGACTTACCGGGTGTAGGTGAAAACTTGCAAGATCATTTAGAAATGTACTTACAATATAAGTGCACGCAACCCGTTTCTCTCTACCCTGCTTTAAAATGGCAAAACCAACCTGCGATTGGTGCAGAGTGGCTATTTAACGGTACTGGGATTGGAGCAAGCAACCAGTTTGAAGCAGGTGGCTTTATTCGATCATCCAAAGAGTTTGCTTGGCCAAATATTCAATATCACTTTTTGCCTGTTGCAATTAACTATAATGGCAGCAATGCTGTCAAAGAACATGGCTTCCAAGCCCATGTCGGTTCGATGCGCTCACCTTCACGCGGTCGAGTACATGTGACCTCTAAGAATCCTTTCGACCATCCAAGTATTTTATTTAACTACATGTCGACAGAACAAGACTGGCAGGAATTTCGTGATGCCATCCGTATTACTCGAGAAATCATGCAACAACCTGCGCTTGATCCTTATCGAGGCGAAGAAATAAGCCCTGGAAAAGAGATACAAACCGACGCTGAATTGGACGAGTTTGTACGTAATCATGCTGAAACGGCTTATCATCCATCCTGTAGTTGTAAAATGGGGGAAGATGATATGGCGGTAGTCGATGGACAAGGTCGTGTACACGGGATGCAAAATTTACGTGTTGTTGATGCGTCGATTATGCCGCTCATTATCACAGGTAACTTAAATGCAACGACCATTATGATGGCTGAGAAAATCGCGGATCAAATACGTGGTCACCAAGCTTTACCACGTTCAACTGCTCCATTTTATCGCGCCGAAATCGCATAAATCTTAATGGCGTAAAACCTGACCTTTTATTCAGCTTTAGGATAATAAGGTCAGGCAATTATTCATATTTTCTAAAACAACATAATCACAACTTGCTTTATCTTTAGGACTTACTTTCCAACTCAACTTATACATTTAAACGTTAAAAAGATTGGGCTCTTGTATAGATATTCAACATCCGTATTTTAAATACAGAAATTACACCCAAATAAAACTCAATAAAAACAATGAATAAAAACAAACATCACTGATATTTATAATTTAACCGAAATCATTTACAATAAAAATTACTAAGTCAATACATATTTAGTCTAAAATATCCATAAATCAAAAATGCGTGATAGCTTAAAAAGTTAATCTTTGGCTGCTTGAGCTTTTAAGTATTACTTCAATTCTGCCAAGCTAATTTTTTACAAGCATCTCTATCACCATAATTGTTATTTTCTCTTCGCTATAAAGCGATCCAAAACCTGTCCCCAAGGTCATAATCGCATGAACAAATTTTTAAAATACCTTTTGGTATTAATCGTACTGCTTATTATTGCAGTCGTAATTTTCTTATTTAGACCCGTCACGTCTAAAAAAATTCAAACCACCAGCAACGAGCCTGTTGTTGACGCAGTC
>NZ_DKIK01000073.1:0-6798 GCF_002454215.1 Acinetobacter sp. UBA6720 | reverse complement strand
TAGTTGGTGGTGGCATCATGAGTGCAACCCTAGGCACATACCTTAGTGAACTTGAGCCAAACTGGCAAATTCGCATGTATGAACGCCTAGACAAAGTTGCACAAGAAAGCTCTAATGGCTTCAACAATGCAGGCACAGGTCACTCTGGCTTTATGGAAATGAACTATACCTCTGAAAAAGATGGGAAAATGGACATTACCAAAGCTGTAAAAGTGGCTGAACAATTTGAAGTTGCAAAACAGTTCTGGTCTTATCAAGTCAAAGAAGGTGTTTTGGGACAACCAAATAGTTTCATCAACCCTGTACCGCACATTGCTTTCGTTTGGGGCGATAACGTGAATTTCCTCGAAAAACGTTACGCTGCAATGGTTAAAAACCCAATGTTTTATGGCATGAAATTCTCTGAAAATCCTGCTGAAATTAAACAATGGGCACCTTTGGTGATGAATGGCCGTGATGCTGCACAGAAAGTAGCTGCAACACGCATGGATGTAGGCTCGGATGTAAACTATGGTTCGATCACCACTCAATTGGTCGATCACCTTAAAAAACAATCTAACTTCCAGCTACAAACATCGACTGAAGTGACTGGCATTAGCCAAAACGATGATAAAACGTGGACTGTTGCATTTAAAAACCTCACTACAGGTAAAACAGATCACGTGAAAACGCGCTTTGTCTTTATTGGTGCAGGCGGTGCAGCGGTTAAACTTTTACAAATGACAGGCTTACCAGAAGCGAATCAATATGCTGGCTTCCCTGTAGGTGGCGTGTTCTTAATGACCGACAACCCGAAAGTCACCGAAGGCCATACTGCAAAAGTTTATGGTCGTGCTGAATTAGGCGCACCCCCAATGTCTGTTCCACATATTGATACACGTTATATAGACGGTAAAAAATATGTGTTGTTTGGCCCATTTGCGACTTATTCAAACAAGTTCTTAAAACAAGGTTCTCAGCTTGATTTATTGAAATCAACCACTAAGAACAACGTTTTACCAATGACTGCTGTGGGTATGGAAAATCTTGATTTGGTCAAATACTTAGTTAGCCAAGTCATGATGACCGATGCCGACCGTTTTAATGAATTGAAAAAATACTACCCTGATGCAAAACCAGAAGACTGGCGCATGAATCAAGGTGGTCAACGTGTTCAAATCATTAAGAAAGAACCAGGCAAACCTGCAAGCTTGCAATTTGGTACCGAGATTTTTGCATCACAGGACGGTGCTGTGACTGCCCTATTAGGTGCATCCCCTGGCGCTTCGACTTCTCCTTATATTATGTTGAGCTTGCTTGAGAAAGCATTCCCACAACAAGTAGCAGGTAAATGGAATCCGAAATTACATGAAATTGTAAAATCGTACCAACAAGAACTCAGCACCAATCCTGTACTTCTTGACCAAGTTCGCCAATACACCAGTACAACCCTAGGTTTGAAATACACACCTATGGCAAAAGCTGCAAATGACGAAACTGCTGCGATAGCAAAAGCACAGTAATCTGCTTTAAACCCTAAAAAGGATGGACTTTGCGCCATCCTTTTTTTAATTCATATTTGAAATTATTCTGTTTATGTCGCTTTTCCATTCCGACGCTTTTTTGGCTTTTCGTTCACGTGATTTTTCACTTCTGAGTATCAATCAGTTGTGCTTAATTCTAGCCATCATGATTCAAGAAGTCGTTATTGCCTATAGCGTTTACCAACTCACTCAGAATCCACTGAGCCTTGGCATGATTGCCTTAATTGAGTTACTGCCGTTTATTTGCCTCTCCCTGATTAGTGGTGCCTGGGCTGACCGCTATAACCGACAAAAAATTGTGCAGTGGAGTTTTAGCTGTAGCACTCTAATTCCCTTACTATTTATTGTTCTTTTTTCTCAGTACCAACAACAACATATTCAACAAAATACACTTTTATGTGGCATTTATAGCCTCATCTTTTGCTTAGGCATACTTAGAGGCATTTACAGCCCATCATTTAATTCATTACGCCCGTTTCTCACCCCAGAGCCAGCCTATAGCAATGCAGCCACTTGGACGGCACTCATTTGGCAAATGGGAGGCATTTTAGCACCCTTATGTGCAGGACTTTTACTCGGCCAACTTGGGCTTGAAAAAACCCTCTTTATTGTTTTTTTCTTATGTTGCATGGGTAGCATCTGCTTATTTAGACTAAACCCTCGTCAGTTTCCCAAACCACATAAACAGCATTTAAGCAAAAGCTTAAAAGAGGCCTATGTGTTTATCTTTAAACATCCACTGATGTTTTGGAGCATGTTGCTGGATCTCAGCGCCATGCTTTTTTGTAGTGTCATTATCTTGCTGCCTATTTTTGCACACGATATCCTGCATCTAGGCGTTGAAGGCTTAGGCATACTCAGAGCTGCACCTGCCATGGGTGCCTGTATCATGATGTTGGTGCTGACCTGTTATTCTCCAATGCAAAATGCATGGAGAAACATGCTCTATAGTAGTTTTGCCATTGCTTTGTGCACTTTAGCTTTCGCACTATCCTCCCATCTTTGGCTCTCAGTCTTCTTCCTTGTTTTGATCGGCGCCTTTGATAGCATCAGCATGGTCATTCGACAAACTTTATTACAACAGCTCCCACCGAAAGCACTATTAGGGCGTGTTGCAGCTTTAAATGGCATCTTAGTGACTTCAGGCAATCAACTCGGCGCACTACACATGAGCCTGATGACACGTTATTTTTCTGTGGTGCCAGCCGTCCTTATTGGTGGGACACTATGCTTAATGATTTGTGGTCTAAGTTCAACTCGTACGCGACATTTACTCAGAGTATCTCCAACACGGAAAAAGCATGCCACCGCCACAAGAAGCGAATAGCATGTTAAGCTTCAAATCCTCTTTTAATACGATGTGAGTTTTCAATAGAGCAAATTATGAAACAGATTCTCCCCTTTTCACACACTCTCTATGCCAGACTCTATTCTTTCTTACTCTCCGTGTTGCTGGCTTATTGCCTATTTAATGCAATCTATAGTGTGATTATTGGTGGAAAAAGCGCGTACCTTTTTAGTGGCCTGGTTTTAATTTTTCAAACCATCCTTGTTTTTAAAGCATCATTAAATAAAAAGATCTATAACGTTTTGGGATTGATTGGACTTATTTTATGTCTGGTTTATTTACATCATTGGGCATTTCTTTTTCAGCATGAAAGTATTGCGATTCTTCCCTCAGTCATACTCGCCCTACTTAGCTTAGGCTATTTTTCACTGCAACATTTGCGTTTAAATCTATTGATGGTGGCTTTACTTTTTGGGCTGTTTATACTGGCTTATACGCAATACCATGACTTGAACACTCTACAAAACTACTATAATAGCTTGCATACAGGCGAAACATGGCAACAGTATGGTGCTTTATAAAACCTAAAAATACAGCCTAGTTTTCTCAGTATGACATAAGTTTTAAATACAAAAAAAGCCAGCAATAGTGCTGGCTTGATTCTTTTAGACTTTAGCGATGGGTATGGATTGACATTACAATGCCCATACTGGCCAACATAGTAATCACCGCGGTTCCACCATAACTCATCAACGGTAAAGGATCACCTGTTACTGGTAAAATTCCGCTCACCATCCCCGAGTTTAACAATACGAAGAAAAAGAACGTTAAGCCCACAGCACCTGCATATAAACGACCAAAATTATGAAAGCTATTCATCCCAATAATCAAACAACGAATAATAATTGCGGCAAATAAGCTAAACAGCAAAAACACCCCAATAAAACCAAACTCTTCCGCATAGGTCGACATAATGAAATCGGTATGATGCTCTGGCAAATATCCCAAATGTGACTGTGTACCTTCAGTGAAGCCCTTACCCATTAAGCCACCTGAACCAATGGCAATCTTGGATTGGATAATATTCCAACCCGCACCCAATGCATCTGACTCAGGATCAAATAAAGTGAGCACTCGCTTTTTCTGATATTCTTGTAAAAAGAACATCCACAGCAAAGGTGTAGCAACAGCCAAAGCACCACAGGCCAAAGCAATCAGACGCCAAGAAATACCACTGAGGAAAATGACACACACCCCAGGAATCAAGAGACCTAAGTTCAAGTCAGGTTGCAAAGCCGCCAATAAAAACGGCAACATCATGATGCCCAACGAAATCACAATGTGCATAAACTTCGGTGGAAAAGCACGACCTGCGAAGTACCACGCCATCATTAAAGGCATGGCAAACTTCATAAACTCAGAAGGCTGCATACTGCCTATACCCGGCAGACTGATCCAGCGCCTTGCTCCCATTCGAGTTTCACCCACAACCAAGACCAGTACCATCAAAATCACTGCGAAGATGAAAAAATAAGGACTAATGGCCTGATAGACTTTGGGTGGAATTTGCGCACAGATAATCATCACAATGAAGCCTACAGCAAAACTGGTGGCTTGGCGAAATACCATCCCCATATCTTGTGCTGAGGCACTATAGATTACCAGCAAGCCCAAAATGGCATTTAAAATAAGAAAACATAAAAGCCATGGATCTAAATGTAGTTTAGCCCAACGAGATGAGTCATGTTTAATGCTTCTGCCGTCACGTAAAGACTGACGTAAAAAACGATACTGTTGTGATGGTATCATTTGCGTAATTTGAATGAGCTAAAGACAGGGCAAATTATAAGTTTAAAGTGTTTTAGATAACATCATTCAAACCCATATTTCTGTAGTTTTCGCCCAATAAATCCAATTATTTTTTTATTGTGCCGCTAAAATAAGTCGTGCAAGCTCTAGGTCATCAGGATAGGTAATTTTAATATTATCAGAACGGCCTTGTACGACTTGAACTGGTTGACCTACAAACTCCAAAGCACTAGCTTCGTCGGTAATGACTGCATTTGCTGCAAGTGCATGCTCAATGGCTGACTTCAAAACACCCAGTTTAGCAATCTGTGGGGTTTGTGCCTGCCAAAGCTGTGAACGGTCAATCGTTTCTTGAATATTTTGCGCTGAGACCACTCGCTTTAAAGTATCTCTAACAGGAATCGCTAAAATCGCCCCTGTATTGAACTGAATAGCAGTATCAACCAGTTGCCATAGACAATCCTGCGTTACACATGGACGTGCTGCATCATGCACAAAGACCCAGTCGTCAGCATTAGCGATTGTGGAAAGATAATTGAGCGCATTGAGCACCGAGTTTACACGCTCGGCACCACCTTCACAGAAATGTGCTTTTTCCATATTGGTAAAAGGCAAACTTTGAGCAACATCATCATCTGAACCAATCGCCAAAACATAGCCTTGTAAAGGTAAATGATTTAGACGAAAAACTGTATGCTCAAGCACAGTTTTTTGACCAATCATTTGGTATTGTTTCAGCTCTGATTTAGAGAAACGGCTTCCAGAACCTGCAGCAGGAATAATCGCCCACAATTTATGGGGTAGCTGGAGGGAGTTCAGGCTCATCGTCTTCATTGGTCCGCAAATCAATTTGGGCGTTTGGATTAATATAAACAGGTTTATATTGAGTACTGATGGTACTCATTTGAATAAACGTTTCACGCGGTTTAATTAAACCCAAGTCTAAGCGCGCATGCTCTTCAATGGCCTCAATACCATTCTTCAAATCATACACTTCTGCCGCTAAGACACGATTACGTTCTTTTAAATCGTTATTAATTTCAGTTTGTTGTTGAATTTTTTGTGTGAGTTGCAAATGGTCTTGATAACCACCCTCACCAAACCAGTATAAATACTGAAACCCTGCGATCAAAATGATCGCAAGGCCTAGTAGTACTTTACTCATGAGTGAGTCGAATACATTTAACATTGACATCAATCGCTTAGTTTAAACCTTTAAACTCAGCTTTACCGCGGTAAGCAGCATTTGTCAATTCTTCAATACGAAGCAATTGGTTGTATTTCGCTACACGATCTGAACGGCAAAGTGAACCTGTCTTGATTTGACCAGCAGCAGTACCTACCGCAAGATCTGCAATCGTTGAATCTTCAGTTTCACCTGAACGATGTGAAATAACAGTGCTATAACCATTTGCTTTCGCAAGATAGATCGCATCTAGAGTTTCAGTCAACGTACCGATTTGGTTGTATTTGATTAAAATAGAGTTACCTACTTTCTCATTAATACCACGTTGAAGGATTTTTGGGTTTGTAACGAACAAGTCATCACCCACCAACTGGATTTTATCACCAAGGATAGATGTCAAGTAAGACCAACCTTCCCAATCTGACTCATCTAAACCATCTTCAATAGAGATAATTGGATATTGGTTTACAAGGCCCGCTAAATAGTCAGAGAACTGGTTGCTTGTGAATGCTTTATTGCCTTCACCAGCAAGGATGTACTGACCATTTTTGTAAAATTCTGAAGATGCACAGTCAAGTGCAAGCATAATATCAGAACCTGCTTTGTAACCAGTTTGACCAATCGCTTCAAGAATAACAGTGATCGCTTCTTCGTTTGAACGTAAGTTCGGTGCAAAACCACCTTCATCGCCTACAGCAGTGTTTAAACCTTTTTTGTTTAAAACTGATTTTAGAGAATGGAAGATTTCCGCACCCGCACGAAGCGCTTCAGAGAATGAAGTAAAACCTACAGGCTCAATCATGAACTCTTGGATGTCTACGTTGTTATCTGCATGCGAACCACCATTGATGATGTTCATCATTGGTACAGGCATAGTCAAAGTAGTTTGACCGCGTAAGTCTGCGATGTATTGGAAAAGAGGAATTTTCTTTTCATCAGCAGCAGCACGTGCAGCAGCTAGCGATACCGCTAAAGTTGCATTTGCACCCAAT
>NZ_DKIK01000023.1:0-3295 GCF_002454215.1 Acinetobacter sp. UBA6720 | reverse complement strand
TGATTTACTCTTGATTGATGGTGGTAAAGGACAGTTGCATATGGCGATGGACGTCATGCAAGAGTTGGGTTTAGAGGCCTTTATGGTCGGGGTGTCAAAAGGCGAGGGACGTAAACCGGGCCTTGAAACCCTACACTTTACTGATGGAACAAAAATTCAGTTGCCTGAAGACCATAAAGCATTGCATTTGATACAACAGGTGCGTGATGAGGCGCATCGCTTTGCGATTACTAAACACCGGGCTAAACGTGATAAAAAGCGTGGTTCATCCATTTTGGAAGTGATCCCGGGTTTGGGGCCGAAACGGCGCCGTGATTTATTGACTCACTTTGGTGGAATCCAAGGGGTGTTGAAAGCCTCGGAAAAAGATTTAACTTTGGTGCCTGGTTTGGGCGAAGTAATGGCCCGCACTATTTATAAAGTTTTACATGAATAGAACAGCAGTCACTGGGTTGGCAAAAGTGCTCATTGACGCATGGGTCACTGATCATTCACATCAGTTGAATTGTGTTGTAAAGATATGGAGGGAATTTAAAACAAGGATGCTCTATGTCACTTCAACACAGTTATCAAGCTTTAGCAGAACAAGAATGGATAGATATACCCACAGGTTGGTTGCAAGGACGCACCATTTATGGGGGATTGGTTGCAGGCTTAATGATGCAAAAAGCATTGTTGACTGTTGCCGATGATACGAAACATTTACTCAGTTGTAGCGTAACTTTTGTTGGGCCAGTACAGCAGGCCAAAGTTCGTTTAACCAGCGAGATTCTACGTCAAGGCAAGTCAGTGACCACTTTGGAGGTACGCTTATGGCAGGATGATGCGGTTCAAAGTATTTTAGTGGCAAGTTTCGGAACACAGCGTGAATCGAGTATTCATGTGCATCAAGAACCTGTAGCGCCAACGTTTCCATCGGTTGAAGGTCTGACAACCGCACCGCATCATCCACTTGCACCCGAGTGCTTTAAGCAACTGGATATGGTGTGGGTGACAGGGCAGTATCCGTGTACAGCCAGTCCAGAACCTGACTTTTCAGGCTGGTATCGTTTTAACCCTAATTTGCATGAAAATCGTGACATGACTGTGGCAGACCTGATGGTGTCGATGGATATTTGGCCACCGGGTGTCTTGCCCATGTTTAAAACGATGGCACCTGCAAGTTCGTTGACATGGCATTTGACCTATGTGCATCCGCTGAAAAATCAGTTACATGATTGGATGAAATTTCAAATTGAAACGCAATATGCAGCAGACGGCTATTCGACGGAGTCTGCTTATTTATGGGATGCAGAAAACCGTTTAATCGCCATCTCACGGCAAACAGTAACCGTGTTTGCCTAGTGACACTGTACCTCAATTCGTATAAAGTGAGGCCTAATTACGATGAGTCGCATGCGAAAATAGATCGATGGTTTCATCGCGCATGAAGGGGAAAAATTGGCGGTGTCTATGACAGCAGGTCGAATCCTGAATATTCCAAACATCTTGACCTTGGCGCGTATTGCCCTAATTCCGGTCTTCTTATTGGTGGCTTATTGGCCTCCGGTAATGGGTATTGCTGAACACGCAGGCAATATGTCTCGTCATATTTTATTGACGTCTATTTTTGTTGTTGCTGCGGTGACAGATTGGTTTGATGGTTATTTGGCGCGGACTTTAAATCAGACTTCTGCATTTGGACGTTTCTTAGACCCTGTGGCGGATAAGCTGATGGTGGCAGCTGCACTGATTGTATTGGTGCAGTGGAAACCTGAAATTTCGATGGCATTTGCAGCGATTGTGATTATTTCTCGCGAAATAACGGTATCTGCCTTACGCGAGTGGATGGCTGAGCTGGGTGCACGTACCAATGTAGCTGTATCTACGGTTGGAAAATATAAAACCGCTTTTCAAATGATTGCAATTACGGTGTTCTTACTGAATTGGCAACCGCTTGAAATGTTGGCTTATGCATTGTTGTATACCGCAGTGATTTTGACTTTGTGGTCGATGTTTATTTACCTCAAGGCAGCTTGGCCGTACTTAAAACAGCCTTGATTTTTAGATGTCAAAAAGCTCCTGAGGGAGCTTTTTTTATATTGAAGAGAAGTCAACTATGCGTTTCTTCCTCAGTATCATCTTCAAAAGTTTTGGCAATTTTTTCAATATTTAGGCTCTTGGCCATCGCATCAAAAATTTCTTTATAAACGCCTTCCTGACGGTACAGTGCTTCATGTTCCCCATGTTCTGCAATACAGCCTTCTTTCATCACATAGGTATAATCGGCATCAATAATTTGCGACAAACTGTGTGAAATAATAATCACCGTTCGCCCTTGTTTGATCTGATCGAGGCTATGTTTAATCTGCTCGCTAGCAATCGCATCAAGGCTGGCGGTTGGCTCATCAAGAAAAATAATCGGTGGGTTTTTGAGGAACATGCGTGCCAGCGCAATGCGTTGTTGTTGCCCGCCTGAGAGCATCAGGGCATCGGATTGATAGGCTTCGGGCAATTGAAGAATTTGCTTGTGAATGGACGCTTTTTCTGCGGCAGCGTAGACTTCATCATCTGTGGCATTGATTTTTCCATAACGAATATTGTCTAAAATACTGCCTTGGAAAATGTGATTTTTTTGTAAGACGAGACCAATGTGATCACGTAAATAAGTGGTGTCTATGTCTTGTAGATCAATCCCATCGAGCTCAATTTTTCCTGCATCAGGCTGATAAAACTTATCCAATAAGCTAATTAAAGTGGATTTGCCTGCGCACGATAAACCGACCAACGCTGTGATTTTATTCGGTCGAATTTCCATGTCGATTTGCTTTAATGCATGATGACCATTGGGATAGAAAAAATCGACATGCTTTAATGTGAACTTACCTTGAATTGTGGGTTTGAGCGTACCACTTTGCTCGATTTCATCATCTGCTTCTAAAATTTTAAAAAAGCTTTCCGCGTAAATCATCGCATCATTCACTTCATCATAAATACGGTGCAATGAACGAATGGGTGCGGAGACATTATTGAACAATAAAATATGAAACATGATCATGCCGATGCTCATCTGTCCATCGAGTACAAAGTACGCCGTGAGGATGATAATCAGCACAATCCCTATTTGTTCAATAAAGGTCTTTAAGCCATCAAATAAAAAACTGAGCTGCCGTGTTTGCATCTGGTTTTCGGTCAGTGCTTTTTGCAGTTTCAGTTGTTTGGTGGACTCAATAGACTCTCGGTTAAAGGATTTAATCACACTAATCGACTGGATAATACTCAGAATGCCTTGGCTCTTTTTTTCACGACCATCACG
>NZ_DKIK01000075.1:0-10543 GCF_002454215.1 Acinetobacter sp. UBA6720 | reverse complement strand
CTCACCATCAGCATACAATACTAGTGCAATGTGTGCTGTACGGTTAGGATCGTATTCAATACGCTCTACAGTTGCAGGAATACCATCTTTGTTACGTTTAAAGTCAACTAGGCGGTAGTGCTGCTTGTGACCGCCACCAACGTGACGAGTCGTGATGTGACCGTTGTTATTACGACCACCAGTACGTTTTTTAGCTTCAACCAACGGAGCATAAGGCGCACCTTTGTGAAGATGGTCGTGAACGACTTTCTCTACAAAGCGACGTCCAGGAGACGTTGGCTTACATTTTTGAATTGGCATAATTCTCGTCCTTATTCCGCTGCGCTTTCAGCGGTATCGCCCAAGTCAGCCATCTCAACATCTTGGCCAGCTTTCAGGGTGACGTATGCTTTTTTAACATCAGAACGACGTCCTAATGTTTTACCAAAGCGTTTAGTCTTACCTTTAGTGATCGTTGTGTTAACTTTAACAACTTGAACACCAAACAATTGCTCAACAGCTTTCTTGATTTCAAGTTTGTTTGCATCAAGTGCAACTTTGAAAACTTGAACACCAGCAGTTTCGCCTAAAACTTGTGCTTTTTCTGAGAATACAGGTCCTTGTAGGACTTGATAGATACGTTCGTTGTTCATCCGAGTTCTACCTCAATTTTCTTAGCAGCAGCTACAGACATAACAACTTTATCGAACGCGATCAAGCTAACAGGATCGATAGCAGCAGCATCAACCACATCAACGTGTGGAATGTTGCGCGCTGCAAGGTATAGATTCTCATCTACAGCTTCTGTAACGATCAATGCGCGAGTAGCATTCAAGTCGTTAAGTTTTGCAAGCAACTCTTTAGTTTTTGGAGCAGCAACAGCAAACTCTTCAACTAATACTAGACGATCTTGGCGAACAAGTTCAGCTAAGATACATTGCATTGCACCGCGGTACATTTTGCGGTTAACTTTTTGAGACCAATCTTGTGGGCGAGCAGCAAAAGTTTTACCACCACCTACCCAGATTGGGCTACGAATAGAACCCGCACGAGCGCGACCAGTACCTTTTTGACGGAATGGTTTTTTACCACCGCCAGAAACGTCTGCACGTGATTTCTGAGCTTTTGAACCTTGACGGCCACCAGCTAAATAAGCGGTAACAACTTGGTGTACAAGAGCTTCATTGAATTCACGACCGAACGCAACTTCTGATAATTCAACAGCAGAGCCGGAAACAGTATTTAAATTCACGTTATTTCCCCTCAGGCCTTGATCGTAGGACGAACAGTTACGTCACCGCCAGTAGCGCCAGGAATCGCACCTTTTACTACTAAAACTGAACGTTCTGCGTCGATAGATACAATTTCTAGACCCTGTACAGTTACGCGTTCAGCACCTAAATGGCCAGCCATTTTTTTGCCTTTGAATACGCGACCAGGAGTCTGGTTTTGACCTGTAGAACCTAGAACACGGTGAGAAACTGAGTTACCGTGAGTTGCGTCTTGCGTACGGAAGTTCCAACGCTTAACACCACCTTGGAAACCTTTACCTTTCGACTGACCAGTTACGTCAACAACTTGACCCACTGTAAACAAGTCTACACCGATAGTTCCACCAACTTCACGACCTTCAAGATCAGCTTCTGTTGCACGGAATTCTTGAACTAAACGACCAGCAGCAACACCCGCTTTAGCGAAGTGACCTTTCTGAGCGTTAGTTACGCGAGATTCGCGACGTTCACCAGTAGTGATTTGAATCGCTTGATAACCATCAGTTTCAAGCGTTTTGATTTGAGTGATGCGGTTAGGATCAACCTCAATCACTGTAACAGGCACAGAAACACCAGCATCTGTAAAGATACGTGTCATACCGCACTTGCGACCGACTAAACCAATAGCCATGTGCATAAACCTCTAAAAAAGCGGCCTAATTAACTTAGAGCGTTAATTAACCCGAAAGCCTTAACCCAATGCGATCTGAACATCAACACCAGCTGCAAGATCCAACTTCATCAATGCATCTACAGTTTTGTCTGTAGGTTGAACGATGTCGATCAAACGTTTGTAAGTGCGGATCTCGTATTGGTCACGCGCATCTTTATTAACGTGTGGTGATGTTAAAACGTTAAAACGTTCAATGCGTGTAGGCATTGGAATTGGACCACAAACCTGTGCACCAGTACGCTTTGCTGTTTCTACGATTTCTTGAGCTGATTGATCAATTAGACGGTGATCAAAAGACTTAAGACGGATACGAATTCTCTGGTTAGACATACCAGTAAACTCCAAGCCAAATATATAAAGAATCACTCTTGACGCATCTCACCCCACTATTTAAGGTAAGTGTCAAGAGCAGTGAAATATCACTAAGGTCATGATCGATGCCACGACTGTCACGATGTTAACTACTTTATTCGTAGCCAACCCCCTTTCATTAAAGGGTCGCTCATTATAGCCATTGTTTAATGCATAAGCAAATTGATTTTCGAGTTTTTACAATATTTTCAATTTGTTTGCATTTTCAGTAGCTTAAAAAATCATCAATATATTGTTTGTCGGAGCACATATTCAATAGCCCTATTAAGAATCTGATTTCCTTCAATAAAATTTAATTTAGGTGTTTTTTTCAATTCTGTTTCCGCGGTGACATAACGCCCTGAAAATTTACTCAACTCATCATCATTCTCTAAAAACAAGTCTAATGTTTCAGGTGTGATTTCTGGATGAAACTGAAAACCCAATACGTTTTTGCCAATTTGGTACATTTGATTACGACAGATGGTATTTTCTGCCAAATGAATAGCCCCTTTAGGAATTTCAAACGTTTCACTATGCCATTGCATTACATTAAATTGTTCTGGTAGCTCAAAACATTCTATTGGCACATGTTGAATTTTCCGTACTGTTGTCCAACCTAGTTCCTGTTGTTCATTTCGACTCACAGCAGCCCCAAGTGCATTTGCAATCAACTGCCCCCCTAAGCATAGCCCAATGACAGGTTTACCTGATGCCAAATACCGACGTAACCAACGTTTTTCTATCTTTAGCCATGGATAATTTACTTCATCATTAACGCTCATTGTTCCCCCCATAATGATAAGTAAATCCACATCTTCAATGTTGGGTAAAGCTTCAATTTCCAGAGCCTGATCAACGGGTAATGCAAAAAACTCCGTTGCACTTATAACAGCACCTTGCTTTTTCAAATATTCATAACAACTACCGAACCCTTCACCAGCAATATGCTGAAAATAATGTACTTTTAAATGCGACTTCATGCGCTTAAGCCTTCTTTTATGCTATCTCTTCAGATGGTTTAGCAAAATTGAAGCCAACTTTTTTATTTTGCTGAGCTTTACTTACATTTACTCAATTTTCTAGCCTATTTCATCACTTTCTCTTAAGCTAAAACAATTTAGCGCTTTATGTTGAGTCGATTCGTGAAGAAAAATCCGCAAACCGCTTTAATCCATGCACCAAGACAAGCCCCGCAATCCATTTCAACCATTCAACCTCCCCTCTATCGTGCATCAACGATCATTTTTAAAAATACCGATGCACTATTTAATCGCCATTGGACAGATGAATATGATTACAGTTATGGCACCCATGGCACTCCTACCACATTCACATTGGGCGATAACATTGCACAAATTGAAGGGGGTAAATATTGCTTACTGGCACCCAGTGGTTTATCCGCCATTAATCTAGTCAATTCATGTTTTCTCAGTCAGGGTGATGAAGTTTGGGTTGCAGACAATATTTATGGTCCGAACATGGAGCATCTGCGCAATCTGGAAAAGCGCTATGACATTACGGTCAAAGTCTATAACGCCATTGATGTGAACTCATTTCAACCAACGGAAAAAGCAAAACTAATCTGGTTAGAAGCAGCAGGCTCAGTCACTTTAGAGTTTCCCGATTTAGCTGGACTTATTAAAAAGGCACAAGCACATAACATACTCACCGCTTTGGATAATACTTGGGGAGCAGGTCTTGCCTTTAATGCTTTTGATTTTAGTGATGCACATTTAAGTGTCGATATGACCGTACATGCCCTAACCAAGTACCCCAGCGGTGGCGGTGATATCTTGATGGGTTCTGTGGTCACACGTAAGCAACATTTGCACCATCAATTATTTCGAATGCATGCCATTCAAGGTATTTGTGTATCGGGAGATGATGTTGCTCAAGTGCAGCGCAGTCTGGCCTCGATGCGTGTTCGCTATGCCGCACAGTCTCAAAGTGCAATACAACTCCTCACTTGGCTAAAGCAACGAACTGAATTTGTACAAGTTTTACACCCAGCAGATCCAAATACTGCAGGTCACTCCTTCTGGAAAGATATTTGCATAGAACAACACAGTGCAGGTTTGGTCAGTGTGATTTTTAAACCAGAGTTTAACTTACAAGATGTTCGTCATTTTTGTGATGCCTTGTCTTTGTTTAAACTGGGTTTTAGCTGGGGTGGTCCCGTCAGTTTAGTGATGCTCTATGATCTCAAAGACATGCGTCTGCTTGAACATACACATTTACAACAAGGTTTATTGGTTCGCTTTTGTATAGGACTGGAACATCCTAACGATTTAATTCAAGATATAGAAAACGCACTAAAACAATTGAATAGCCATCACAAGAAAACCGAATAGGAAGAAATATGAGTACACCGATTATCATTGCAAAAAAAACCAGTGATACCCAACAAGACGTGGTTCTACATTCAAAATTTGCTAACCGCCATGGCTTAATTGCTGGTGCAACAGGGACAGGCAAAACCATCACTTTAAAAGTATTAGCTGAAAGTTTTTCACGACTCGGTGTACCCGTGTTTCTGGCTGATGCCAAAGGTGATGTTTCAAGCTTAGCCCAAGCAGGAACAGCCAATCCTAAGTTTGATGAACGCATCAAAAGCTTAGGTATTGATAGTATTCCGTTTGCCGCATCCCCTGTAGTGTTTTGGGATTTATTTGCTGAACAAGGTCATCCTATTCGTACAACAATTACAGAAATTGGCCCATTACTTCTAGCGCGCATGCTGAATTTAAATGATACTCAGGAAGGTGTCCTTTCTGCGGTGTTTCGTATTGCGGATGATCAAGGTCTACTATTGATCGACTTTAAAGACTTAAAAGCCATGATTAGCTATGTCAGCGAACATGCTGCTGAGTTTAAAGCAGAATATGGCAATCTATCGCCTGCTAGTCTTGGCGCCATTCAGCGCAATTTACTGGCTCTAGCCGACCAAGGTGGTGATCAATTCTTTGGTGAACCTAGCTTAAATATTCTCGACTTTATTCAAACCGACAGTAATGGACACGGCTATATCAATATTTTAGCTGCAGACAAGCTGATGAATACGCCGAAGTTGTATGCAACCTTTTTATTGTGGATGCTCTCCGAACTGTTTGAACAGCTCCCTGAAGTGGGCGATATGGACAAGCCTAAACTGGTGTTCTTCTTTGATGAAGCGCATTTATTGTTTGATAATGCTAGTGCAGCACTACAAGAAAAAATTGAACAGGTGGTCCGTCTAATTCGATCTAAAGGTGTGGGGATCTACTTTGTCACCCAAAATCCTCTTGATTTACCCGAAAGCGTTTTGGGGCAGTTGGGTAACCGTATTCAGCATGCGTTGCGTGCTTTCACCCCAAAAGACCAAAAGGCTGTAAAAACAGCAGCAGATACCTTCCGTGCCAATCCTGAATTTAAGGTTGAACAAGCCATTACCGAACTAGCTGTCGGGGAAGCACTGATTAGCTGCCTTGATGAGCAAGGTACACCGCAAATTGTAGAACGTGCATGGGTCATGCCTCCCTACTCATCGTTCAGCCCGATTAGCCCTGAACAACGTCAGGTCTTAATCTCACAAAGTATTGTCGCTGGCATTTATGAGAAAACATTAGACCGCGAAAGTGCCTTTGAATTGTTACAAAACAAAGTCGCTGAGCGTCAACAACAAGCGGTACAGATAGAGCAAGAAAAACAACAAGCCAAAGAACAAGAGCTGCTCGCAAAACAGCAAGCGAAAGAAGCAGAAGCAATTGCCAAACAACAAGCGCGTGAACAGGAGCGTGTTGCCAAAGAACAGCAAAAAGAAGCTGAGCGCTCAGCTAAACAGCGTGAGAAGCTAATTCAAGACACAGTAGGAACGTTCGCCAAAAGTGCAGCACGTAGTCTGGGTGGCAGTACTGGACAGAAAATTATGCGTGGTATTTTAGGGTCTATTTTTGGTAAGTAATGCGCGCCTAACTGCTTACAACCTTCATTCAACGTCACCAATTTTTGGTGACGTTTTTTATGTACGACGATTAAATACTGCATTACAACATGACGTCATCTGCATATAACTTGGCATGATCGGATGTCAGAAAGCTGGACTCAATCACTAAAATTCAATCATCAAGTTAGATCAACAAAGTATTGAGGATAGTGAAATGAATAAAGCCCAAGAACAAGTGGTATTAATTACAGGCGCATCATCAGGCATGGGTAGAGCATTTACACGCGCCTTATTACAACAAGGCGCCCTCGTATATGCTGTAGCACGTCGTCTTGAAGCAATGAATGAGCTAAAAATACTCGGCGCTCGTACATTAAAAATGGACATCAGCCGATCTGAAGATATTCATCAAGTCATCCAACAGATTGAACGAGAAACCCAAGGTGTCGATATCCTGATTAACTGTGCAGGATTTGGCTTATACGGTGCCATGGAAGATACGTCGATTGCAGACGCCCGCTATCAATTTGAAGTGAACCTGTTTGGCATGGCTGAATTGACCCAACAAGTTTTGCCATCCATGCGCCAAAAAAATAAGGGGCGCATCATCAACATCTCCTCAATGGGTGGCAAAATTTATACGCCGCTCGGCAGTTGGTATCATGCCAGTAAACATGCTGTTGAAGGCTGGTCAGATTGCCTACGTCTAGAGCTGAAAGCTTTTAATATTGACGTGGTTGTGATCGAACCCGGTGCGATTAATACTGAATTTGCCGACGTCATGCTCCAACCCATGCTCTCACGTTCAGGTACAGGTGCTTATGCCCACATGGCGCAAGCAGTTGCCCATGCTACCAATGAATCGGTGCGTAAAGGTGAACTCTCAGATGTACAAGTCGTGGTCGATATGTTGATAAAAGCCGTTAATGCAAAGCAACCAAAGACCCGATATGTGGGTGGCAAGTATGCCAAACTCATGATTTTTGTGCGCAAATGGTTTGGGGATCGTATTTTCGATATGATGGTCATGTCAGTCGTTAAATAAAGCCAGCGACTCATTCACATGAAATCGCAATATCTAATGCAGGGGTTGCCGCCATGAAATATGCAACAAAGTTTGTACTGCAACCTAATTGGAGGCTTTTTTTGATTGATTTAGGCATCCGACCTGAAGATGTAGTTCGACAAGCTGCCCTGCCATTAGATGCGTTTAACCGTGAAAAAATGGAACTCACACCACAACATTATTTTCAATTTTGGCAAGCTGTTGAGCATATTGCAAATATTGAGCATTTACCGCTTAAAATCGGGCAAATGCTCTCAGTAGAACTTTTCGATCCCGCCATTTTTGCGTGTATATGCAGCCCCAATTTAAGCGTTGCTTTGGAACGCATAACGCTGTTTAAAAAATTGATTGGTCCTATTCATCTAAATACAGCAACCGATGCTCAGCAAATGCGCTTAGACATTGAATTCTATCAAGTCGGCGCAGCCATTCCCCAAAGTCTGATACTGACAGAATTGGTCTTTTTTACGCAGTTGGCACGATTATGCCTGCGTAGCCATATTATGCCACTAGCAATCACTTTACCTGAGCTCCCCGAACAACTCGCGCCCTATCGAGACTACTTTGGTGTCACCCCAAAGAAAGGCTCAAAAATTTCGATCAGTTTTTCACACGTAGACTGCACCAAACCCTTCTTAACAGCAAACCCAACCATGTGGGCATTTTTTGAGCCCAATCTCAGACAAAATCTGCTGAATTTAAACAATGCGGTGCAAACCCAAGAAAAAGTTAAAACAATTTTACTAGAAAATTTACCTGCTGGATTTAGCCGAATTGAGGATGTCGCAGAAAAACTGGCGCTCAGTAAACGTAGCTTACAACGACTTTTAGAGGAAGAGCAGACCAACTTCCAAAGCATTTTGGACAAAACGCGACAAGCTTTAGCCGAACACTATCTCACCCGCTCCTCAATTAGCCCCAGTGAGGTCTCTTATCTACTCGGTTTTCAAGAAGTGAACTCTTTTGCTCGTGCCTTCAAAAAGTGGACAGGCGAAACGCCCTATGCTTTTCGACATCGCTATTCATAATCAAATAATAAAAAGACCTCTTGATGAATCAATACCTCACGCCTTGTCACCATTGAACACTAAAGAAAATCTACGTAATCAGTTGAAGAAACGCTAAATGAAACATCAATTCCATATAATGTTTCATAGAAATATAAAAACATTCCTATAGGCGCAATAATAAACATCTAAAAAGAGCAAACTAAGATATTAAAAATGTTAAAGAATTCACCATCACATCAAAAAAATTTCTATATGCCTGAAAATATTTTATCCTTTTAGCATAAAGATGTATTTACATTACATCTTTAAAGGTATATTTTTAATACATCTTATAAATGATAGCCAAGAGAGATCAACCATGACTCCGCAGCAAATTGACCTTGTAAAAGCAACTGTTCCTGTCCTCCGTGAAAACGGTGTCGCGCTCACAGGTTATTTTTATAACCGCATGTTAGGTAATAACCCTGCTTTAAAAGAAACCTTTAATATGGGTCACCAACGCAGCGGTGCTCAAGCTCAAGCTTTGGCTGGCGCAGTGTTAGCTTATGCTGAAAACATTGAAGATCCTTCTGTATTGCTTCCAGTGGTTGAGCTGATTGCACATAAACATGTGAGCTTGAATATTCAAGCTCCTGATTACAATATTGTTGGGGAAAATCTGCTACATTCCATCAGCGAAGTTTTAAGTATTTCAATGGAAGACCCTTTAATTGGTGCGTGGGCTGCGGCTTATGGTCAGTTGGCTGACTTATTCATTAGCACCGAAAAGGCAATTTATGAACAGCATCAACAAACCAAAGGAAGTTGGTTAGGCTGGCGCAACTTTAAAATCGCGAAAAAAGTGGTTGAAAGTGAAGAAATCACGTCTTTCTATCTTGCCCCTGTAGACGGTGGTGATTTACCACAATATGAAGCGGGTCAGTACATTTCAGTACGTGTATTTGTTGAAGAACTTGGCCTAAAACAACCACGCCAATACACCCTTTCAACGAGTCCTCAAGCAGATTATTTACGCATCTCAGTTAAACGTGAAGATGAAAAAGGCGACTTGGTTGCAGGCTGGGTTTCAAATACTCTACATGGTCTGGACGTTGGTGCCGAAATTGAAGTCTCTGCACCAACAGGTAACTTCTACCTGATTGATCCAAACAAACGTAATGTCTTTATTAGTGGTGGTGTGGGTCTCACCCCAATGGTGGCAATGCTGAATCAATTGGTGACTTTAGATATGCCTGAGCCTGTAACCTTCATTCATGCATGTCGTAGTAAACAAGTGCATGCCATGAAACAGCACATTCATGACTTAAAAGCGAAGTACCCTCGCCTAAGTACCTTTACTGCTTACGAGTTTCCACATCAAAGTGATATTTTAGGTCAAGACTTTGATGCGAAAGGTCGTCTTGATTTGAGTACCATTGATAGTGCGATTCTACCAACGCAAGCAGATTATTATTTATGTGGTCCAATGCCATTTATGGCTGAGCAACAAAAAGCTCTGATTGCCCATGGTGTTCCTGCCGAAAATATCCACAGTGAAGCTTTTGGTACAGGTGGTGTTCATCACTAACTGATGCCATCGGCATAAAATAGAGTGGGTTAGTCAGGTTATGCTAGACTAGCCCTTTGTTTTTTGCGTATCGACGATTAATACCCTCATGCAGCTCAATAAGTTTACAGATTATGCTTTGCGAATTCTGATGTATGTCTCTCAGCCGAAAGCGCTGCCACATACCATTGCAGAACTGGCTCAAGCACTTCAAGTGTCTGAAAATCACTTGATGAAAATCGTGCATTTTATGGCAAAGCAGCAATGGATTATTACCGCACGCGGTCGTGGTGGTGGGATTCGACTCAACCCAGAAACCCTACATTTAAGACTAGGGCAGATTGTGCGGGTTTTACAAGCCGATCAAAACATTGTTGAATGCAATACCCCGCCCTGTGTACTCCGCTCTAACTGTGGTCTGAAAGGTATTTTAGATAATGCCTTAGATGAGTTTTACAACAGCTTAGACCAATACACCCTAGCTGATGTGCTTGGTACCCCTTCGCAAAATAAGTTTGCAACACACTCCCCGATTAGCTTGATCAATCTTGTAGACTGAAGTCTTTTCTCGACAAGATTGCCGACTTTATGTTGCAAAGGTCGATTGCCTGCCCGACTTCTATTATAATGGCTGATTGTAGATCATAAATTGAAGTTGAGTTATGCACCACAGCCGAGGAAAATCCAAAAACAGTAAGATTGCTGCTGCCCCAAAGCAAAAA
>NZ_DKIK01000009.1:0-44931 GCF_002454215.1 Acinetobacter sp. UBA6720 | reverse complement strand
AAAGGCACACAGCTTAAAGGTGAGAGCTTACTCGCTCAAATCCAAATATGGTTAGAGGCTGGGGTGATTGAACCAAGTCATGCCCAAGCACTGATTGCCTGCGTTGAACATCCAGAATGGTTCGATTTATCTGATCGGACCATGGTGCTTTTTGGCGCTGCATCTGAAGCAGGTCCTCTCACATGGTTATCGCAATGGAAAGCCAATATCGTAGCGGTAGATCTACCCAATCCACGCGTATGGGGCAAAATTTTAGACACCATTCAACATGGCAATGCCACCTTATATGCTCCATCTGTTGAAGCATTGAATGCGGATACGCCTGTTTCAGTGTTAAAGGAAAAGCTCGGCGCAAATCTTCTCACGCAGACTCCAGAGATCGCACAGTGGTTAGCACAAAACCCACATCAGTTAGACTTGGCTGCCATTGCGTATCTGGATGGCGAAAAGCATGTTCGTGTTTCTGTGGCAATGGATGCGATTATGCAATATGTCAGCGAACAGAAAGCGGATACCAGTTTGATGTATATGTGTACACCAACCGATGTTTATGCAGTGCCTGAGGAAGTGATCACAGCATCTGAACAAAAATTTAATGGCCGCTCTAAAACGCAACAAATGCTCAGCAAAAGTATTTCAATGCTTAGTAGACAATACTTCTTTAAGAAAAACTTACATGGTTTAGTGAGCTCAGACAATAATAAAGAATACGGTATTGCCGATTGTTTAGTGGTTGAGCAAGGGCCGAACTATGCCTTGGCTAAACGCATTCAGCAGTGGCGCGCAACACTGGCACGCTCACAAGGCCAACGCGTCAGCATCAATATTGCGCCTTCAACTACAACGCACTCTGTCACCAAAAATCCATTGCTTAAAGCAGCATTTAACGGTGCAAGCTTATTTGACGTTGAAGCATTTAAGCCTGAAACAACCAATGCCATTATGGCTGCTCTATGGGTTCATGACCTGCGTAATGCTGAATCTGTAGCGAATCCAGAGGTTAAACTTGAGCATCCTCTAGAACTGATGATGCATGGTGCAAACCACGGCGGACTATGGCGTGTGGCTTATCTGGCAAGAACTGCTCTACCCTTTGCAGCACTATATGGCTTTGCAGCGGACAAGCTCCCACTCGAAAAAGTGTTCGCAAAACGTAAAAAATAAGACTCAAATGCTGCTCTCTTAGGTAGCCATACGGACATAAAACACAACCTCAACTTAGAGACAACCAGTTAAGGAGCCTCCTCTTCATCTCCTTAACTTTTTAACCCTATACTGTGAGGTCTTAGTGTTCCTAAGCTCAATATTGGTCGTTCGTTTATTCCTGCAACGTTTAGGTCTTATTCGCTAAATAAGAAGTGAAGCATCGTAGAAGTAACATTTTGCGGTGCAATGCGCCCCACAGAAAATCTGTTCAATCTATAGATACGAAACAACTTTGCATTACAAAATAGTCCATTTTGAATGCCAATGACTGCATCTTGCACTACGAATAAATGCAATGCTTTTATTTCTGCTCAAATCGTGAGTAGTGTTAGCGTATATTGAATAAAATCGAGAATTGAAAAGAAAATGCCAGTCAGTTTATGAACTGACTGGCATTATGACTTCAAATAACGTTTTTCTTTACATTACAGATTAAACAAACTGTAGGAACAACCAGAACAAACCACCTGATAAACAGATTGTTGCTGGCAGGGTGAAAACCCAAGCCGAAAGAATGGTTCTGACAGTTGCAAAGTTCAGACCTGACTTATTTGCCACCATGGTCCCTGCAACCGCAGAGTTGAGTACATGGGTCGTCGATACAGGCATACCAAAACCATCTGCCGCAGCAATCGTAGTCATCGCCACCAGCTCTGCTGACATGCCTTGACCATAAGTCATATGGTTCTTACCAATACGCTCGCCCACGGTAACTACAATACGCTTCCACCCCACCATTGTTCCTAAGCCAAGTGCAAGTGCCACAGCCACTTTTACCCAGTTTGGAATATACTGAAGGAACGAATCGAGGTTACTACGATATTCTTTAACGGTCTTTTTCTCCGCATCAGACATCGCTGGTAATTGATCTGCCTTATCTAAACGTTTGAAAGCTGTCGTACTTAAGTACATATCATTACGTATAGAAGAAACTTCCGCCTCTGGAATATCTTTTAAATCACCATAATGTCCAACACGTTCACCCAAATGATCAGTCAAACTTGCTAATGCAGGCACAACTTCAGGAGTCATTTCTTTAGTTTGAATATATTGGGTAATGACTGCACGGGCTTTTTCATCAGCGATATCGTCATGCTGAGTATAAATTACATTTGCTGTCTGATTCGAAAGCTGTGCAAATGACTGAATGTGCTGTGAATCCAAATTCTTATTTAAAGAATAAGCCAAAGGCACAATACCAATCAAAATCAGCATGATTAAACCCATACCTTTTTGACCATCATTTGAACCGTGTGCAAAACTTACACCCGTACAGGTAAAAATCAAAATAGCACGAATCAGAGGTGGTGGTGGCTTGTTACCTTCAGGTGGTTGAAATAGTTCAAGTTGACGCTTGAAAATTGTTTTAACCAACAAAAATACGATCGCTGCAAAGGCAAAACCGATCAATGGCGAAAACAATAAAGCCTTGCCGACTTTGATCACTTGATCCATGTCTACACCCGAAGCACCACTGCCTGAATGCATCAGGTAGTTCATAATGCCCACACCCAAGATTGAACCAATCAAAGTGTGTGAACTTGATGCTGGGATACCTAAGAACCATGTCCCCAAGTTCCACAAAATCGCAGCAATCAACATGGCAAACACCATGGCAAACCCTGCACCTGAGCTGACATTCATAATCAACTCAACGGGTAGCAGCGCGATAATACCGTAAGCTACTGCACCACTTGCCACCATAACCCCAAGGAAGTTACAGAAACCTGCCCACATTACCGCAACTGGCGCTGACAGTGCATTGGTATAAATCACCGTTGCCACAGCATTGGCTGTGTCATGGAAACCATTTACAAACTCAAAGCCCAACGCAATGAACAATGCCGTCGCTAAAAGGATTAGAGAGTAAAGATTCAGTGCAGGAACATGCGATAAGTCAGCAGAAAGCTGAAAGCCAATATAAATTAGCGTTGAAATAATGACCGTTAAAAACACCGGCATAAAAAATTTCGGCGTAGGTACGTGCACATTTGTCGACTTGACTTGTGTCACGTGCACCTGATCTTGGACAGGAGGAATATTAGAATTCATGCAGACGGCTAAAGAGGATATCAATATCCCCTATTGTTCAATTTAATTGTGACAATTATATGACAAATGCGTGTCACATGAAGCCAATTTTTTCATAATTGATTCATTTTAGATCAGCAGTAAATCGCCTATAGGCCTTGAAAGCACTGTGCTTGCTTAAAATTTAATTTTTCTGTGCTCATTACGCTGAATTATTTTCTTACATTTGGCTGTGCTGTCTGTAACAATCTGCTCCAATCAATCTTTCCTCATCGCTATTTATTTTCATCTATTAACATAGACGCCCTATATTTCACTTTCGTGAAAACTAAAGCTAAATCAGCCTTTTTTATTTGCAATATAGCGAATACCACTTGAATTAAGCATAAATGAATATGCTTTTCTGCTAAAATATTGCACGTTTTGAAAACCTGTTTGTGAGTTTTGAATGTCTACACTTGCCACCTTAAAAGCACTTCTTGCCGAGCGCATCCTCATTATTGACGGTGCAATGGGCACCATGATTCAGCGTCATAAGCTCGAAGAAGAAGATTATCGTGGTGAACGTTTTGCAGACTGGGCATCTGACTTAAAAGGCAACAATGACCTTTTGGTACTGACACAGCCACAGATTATCCAAGGGATTCATGAAGCTTACCTCGATGCTGGCGCAGACATCATTGAAACCAACAGTTTCAATGGCACACGTGTTTCAATGTCGGACTATCACATGGAAGACCTCGTTCCCGAGATCAACCGTGAAGCAGCGCGCCTAGCACGTGCGGCATGTGACAAATATTCAACACCAGATAAACCACGTTTCGTTGCAGGTGTACTCGGCCCAACCTCACGTACCTGTTCAATTTCACCAAATGTAAATGATCCTGCATTTCGTAATATTACTTTCGATGAACTGAAAGAAAATTACATCGAAGCCACTCATGCCTTGATCGAAGGTGGTGCAGACATCATCTTGATTGAAACCGTGTTCGATACATTGAACTGTAAAGCTGCGATCTTTGCAGTCAAAGAAGTGTTCAAACAACTTGGTCATGAACTTCCACTCATGATTTCGGGCACGATTACCGATGCATCAGGTCGTACCTTAACGGGTCAAACCGCTGAGGCTTTCTGGAACTCGGTTCGCCACGGTGATTTACTTTCAATTGGTTTTAACTGTGCGCTCGGTGCAGATGCGATGCGTCCACACGTAAAAACCATTGCTGATGTTGCTGATACTTTTGTATCTGCCCATCCAAATGCAGGCTTACCAAATGCTTTTGGTGAATATGACGAAACGCCTGAACAAACAGCAGCGTTCATCAAAGAATTTGCTGAAAGTGGTTTAATCAATATTACAGGGGGTTGCTGTGGTACCACGCCTGATCATATCCGTGCCATTTACAATGCGGTTAAAGATATAAAACCACGCCAAATTCCTGAAACAAAACCTGCATGTCGTTTAAGCGGTTTAGAACCATTTAATATTTATGATGACTCACTCTTTGTCAATGTGGGTGAACGTACTAACGTTACAGGTTCAAAAAAATTCCTACGCCTCATCCGTGAAGAAAAATTTGCCGAAGCCTTAGAAGTGGCACAGCAACAGGTCGTTGCAGGCGCACAAATTATCGACATTAACATGGATGAAGGGATGCTCGATTCGCAAAATGCGATGGTACATTTCCTCAATCTAGTTGCATCTGAGCCAGATATCTCTCGTGTACCGATCATGATTGACTCATCGAAATGGGAGATCATCGAAGCAGGCTTAAAATGCGTACAAGGTAAACCTGTCGTGAACTCGATTTCCTTAAAAGAAGGTTATGACGAGTTTGTCGAAAAAGCACGTTTATGTCGCCAGTATGGTGCTGCGATTATTGTCATGGCCTTTGATGAAACGGGTCAAGCAGATACGGCTGCACGCAAACGTGAAATCTGTAAACGTTCTTATGATGTTTTGGTCAATGAAGTGGGCTTCCCTGCTGAAGATATTATTTTTGACCCGAACGTGTTTGCAGTCGCAACAGGGATTGAAGAACATAATAACTATGGCGTCGATTTTATTGAAGCTACAGGTTGGATCAAACAAAACTTACCACATGCCATGATTTCAGGCGGCGTATCCAACGTATCGTTCTCATTCCGAGGTAATGAACCTGTACGTGAAGCGATTCACTCTGTGTTCCTCTACTATGCCATTAAGCAAGGCATGACCATGGGTATCGTCAACGCAGGTCAAATGGCGATTTATGATGATATTCCAAAAGAACTTAAAGATGCGGTTGAAGATGTTGTACTGAACCAAAACCAAGGTGAATCAGGTCAAAACGCAACAGAGAAATTACTTGAAGTCGCAGAAAAGTTCCGTGGTCATACTGGCGCACAACGTGAAGCTGAAAACCTTGAATGGCGCAATGAAACGGTTGAAAAACGTCTCGAATATGCCTTAGTCAAAGGTATTACCACTTATATTGATGAAGATACCGAAGAAGCCCGTTTAAAAGCCAAACGTCCTCTTGATGTGATTGAAGGCGCATTGATGGATGGCATGAACGTGGTTGGTGACCTGTTCGGTTCAGGCAAAATGTTCTTGCCGCAAGTAGTGAAATCTGCACGCGTGATGAAACAAGCCGTGGCATGGTTGAACCCGTACATCGAAGCCGAAAAAGGTAATGCGCAATCTAAAGGTCGTGTGTTAATGGCAACGGTGAAAGGTGATGTACATGATATTGGTAAAAATATCGTGGGCGTGGTCTTGGGCTGTAATGGTTATGACATCGTTGACCTCGGCGTAATGGTGCCGTGTGAAAAAATCTTGCAAACGGCAATTGATGAAAAATGTGACATCATCGGCTTATCTGGGTTGATCACGCCATCTTTAGATGAAATGGTGTTTGTTGCCAAAGAAATGCAGCGTAAAGGTTTTACTATTCCTTTATTGATTGGTGGTGCAACCACATCGAAAGCCCATACCGCAGTGAAAATTGATCCACAATATTCAAATGATGCAGTGATTTATGTTGCCGATGCCTCTCGTGCAGTGGGTGTTGCAACCACCCTACTCTCAAAAGAAATGCGCGGTAACTTTATTGCTGAGCATCGTGCTGAATATGCCAAGATTCGTGAACGCTTAGCCAATAAGCAACCGAAAGCAGCTAAACTCAGCTATGCCGAATCCATTGAAAACGGCTTTAAAGTCGATGCGAATTATGTACCACCGATTCCAAATACAATGGGAACACACGTCCTCACCAACTACCCACTTGCAACATTGGTGGAGTATTTTGACTGGACACCATTCTTTATTTCTTGGAGCTTGGCAGGTAAATTCCCGAAAATCTTAGAAGATGAGATTGTCGGTGAAGCTGCAACGGATTTGTATAATCAAGCGCAAGCCATGCTTAAAGATGTGATCGAAAATAACCGTTTCGATGCCCGTGCTGTATTTGGTCTATACCCTGCTCAACGTACAGGTGCAGATACAGTCAGCGTGTTTGATGAAACAGCGCAGAATGTCACGCATACTTTTGAACATTTGCGTCAGCAGTCTGACAAAGTCACAGGCAAACCAAACTTATCTTTAGCCGACTTTATTAGCACATCGAAAGACAATACTGACTATCTCGGTGGTTTCACGGTATCAATCTTTGGTGCAGAAGAATTGGCAAATGAATATAAAGCCAAAGGTGATGATTATTCTGCAATCTTGATTCAGTCTTTAGCGGATCGTTTTGCCGAAGCTTTTGCCGAGCATTTGCATGAGCGTATCCGTAAAGAGTTCTGGGGCTATAAAGCCGATGAGACTTTGGGTAATGAAGAATTGATCAAAGAAAAGTATGTCGGTATTCGTCCTGCACCAGGTTATCCTGCTTGTCCTGAGCATTCTGAAAAAGCAGTGTTGTTTGACTGGTTAGGTTCGGAAGCGAAGATTGGTACGAAGTTGACTGAACATTTTGCGATGATGCCACCTTCTTCTGTCAGTGGTTTCTATTATTCGCACCCTGAAAGTGAATACTTTAATGTAGGCAAGATTTCTCAAGATCAGCTTGAGGATTATGCAAAGCGCAAAGGCTGGACACTGGATGAAGCGAAGCGTTGGTTAGCACCGAATTTGGATGATTCGATTGTTTAATTAATCTCCCCTAACCCCTCTTTAAAAAAGAGGGGAACTTTTGCGTATCAAATGAATTACGTGACAGCTCCTCCCTTTTTCAAAGGGAGGTTGGGAGGGATTAGACAAAGTCAGAAATAAGAGGGCTTTTAGCAGTATCGAACTTAAATCCAATTTTATTGGATCCGATTAGCCATGCATACTTTATCAAATAACCATTATCATAATAATATTTAAATGGATTAATTTTCAATTTATCATCAAAAAAGCATTCCTCCTCAAATGCCTTAAAATCCATTTTACCTACCATTAAGTCTAGGAAAGATTGAATAGAAATTAATACATCATAGTTACTTATAATTTTTTCAAATTTTTTATTTCGTTCTTCAGAACACTTCAAATTGAAATAATAATCCTCTTTGTATTCGTCATGATCAACCCAAATACTAACCAATTTTCCAGATGTGATGTAAAGGAACATATTATTTTTTTCATATACCATCAGGTTCTTATAACCAGCTAAAATACTTTGTATTTCTCTCAAACTAAAACTATAAGTTGCTTCAGTTTTGTTAGACTCCACTTTAAATCCTATAGATCCTGTTCCATATTTATTTTCTGATAATAATAAATTTTTTGCATTTCCAGGTGATCTTATTACCTCAGGTAAACTTTCAACAACTTTTCCGAATATTTTTTCCAAGTCTTGCTTTTTTATTATATTCGAACAATAAACTCTATATTTAACATCAATTCCTCTTTCATATATTCCTATTTTATTTTCGATCCAAATTCCAACAATAAATCCGATTTTCTTTTTTTGTCTTAAGTAAAAATTACAGACGGATTCAAAAGTTGAATATCGTCTACCACCATAATTTTTTTGTTTAAAAAGTTGATAATCACCATCACATACAATAAAACCTTTAAAACCATTATAAAATTCTATCTGCTTGTAATGCTTACTAAGTGTGTTATATATAGTTGTATTTCTATCATCTTCTGATACTGTATAACTTGCATGATGAGCAGTAGAGAACTGATCATTCAAACTAACTCTTAAACTAAAACATAATCCCTTATACTCACCTAAATCTTTAAAATCATAATTTAATTGATCTAATTTGAGTTTATTTTTAACATAATTATGAAAACAACCTGAAATATCTTTGGGCAATTTCAAACCAATTGATTTGCCATTCCTATTTTCAGTGAAAGTATCCTCAACATCTATATGGCATGAAAATTTGCTTAATCCTAGACTTGAGAAGTGTTGGTAAATCAATAATTGTAACTCTCCAACCCTATTATTATCATGCTTATTGTGATCAGAAACACATTTAATATCTGCTAAGAAGTCCAAGTTATTATTGGAAAAAAGTATATCTGGCTTCGAGTTAGTACCATATCCACTATAATCTTTTTCTAAATCAACATTTCCTAATTTAGATAATTCAGCGGCAATAACTATTTCCCACATCGCATCTAATGCTTGTTTGTCCTTTGAATTAAGCATCATTAGCAGTTGTTTGAGATTTCTATTTTTATCTCTTATTAAATCAATACATTCCTGAATATAAAGTCTTGAAAAAATCATAATTTACGTAATACTTATCTGTTTAATTCATTTTCTAATAGTATGATGATTTGTTCAACCACCACATCAATCTCCCCCAACACCTGTCCATTATCAAGCCTCAGCACGTTCAATCCCAACTGCGCCAAAGCTTGATCTCTCGCCCGATCAGCTTCCAATCCTTCTACTGTATAATGCTGCCCACCATCACATTCAATAACCAAACTCACTGATGGACAGTAAAAATCCACAATAAAATTAAGAATCGGTTTTTGTCGATAAAACTGTAATCCTAAAATTTGTTTACGGCGTAATCTCTGCCATAACAGTTGTTCAGCATCGGTCATATTGTTTCGCAAATCACGCGAGGCTTGTTTTAAGTTCTTATTGTAAGGTTGCATCTAAATTCTCTTTATTTTTAAATATAGGAAATACATGCCTTGTCTAAGCATATCGCTTGGAACAAATACTGCTCTATACGCCCTAAAGAATAATCTTTATTTTTCTCATCTTCTTTTAAGAATCTTGGCATAATATCCGCCAGAGAATAACAATGCACGAAACATCCTCATGAACACAACACAACTCTTTCTCGGTGTGATCTTTAGCTCAATTGGCTTAGGCTATTTTCTGTATGGCAAAAAGCAAAAAATGACCATACCTTTAACTGTCGGTCTAGTTTTAATGATTTTCCCTTATTTTATTGAAAGTAACGCATTACTAAGTGGTATCGGCTTACTTTTGTCTATTGTTCCGTATTTTTTACGCTTTTAATGTCACTCAAAATTAAGCTGTTCGAATTGAATCTCCACCACATTCCAGTGGTGCATCATCTCTCGTAGTACAATAAAGTAAATCAAACTAGAAAGACCATCATCAGCCACTTGAGACACATAGTACTCCCTGCGCTCAACAAAGGTATTGAAAGCACTTTCAAGTTGCACACGGTCAAGTTGCTGCTGATCTGGAAAAAATAATGCTAAAACCCTTTGGAATAAGCCATCTGAAGTCACGGCAGTCTTAGGTTGGGCATACTTCATCTGAACGGATTCTAACAACTCTTCAATCACATAAATCATCGACTCAATCGCAAGCTCATCCAACAACCCATGGCGCATACTGTTTGACTGTATAAAGCTTAAACCTTGATCTAGCTGGATATGCTGTCCATCCATTTCAAATGCAAGCTGATCTAGGCCGAATGAAAACTTGAGTACACCATTCAGATCAGTCATCGCTTCAATACTCCAAAGTCAAAGCACATACATTCAATGCCGTTATTACCAATCATAATCATCAGGCCGAAATGCAATCGCGCCATCTTCGTTTGATAAGATAGCGCGATTGAAACTGAAGGTCAGCAGTATTTCGTTAGTTTGCTTGCGTCTTCGGTAAAAAGAAGGTTGCTAAACCAAGTAACGGCAATAACGAACACACGCCAAACACCCATTCAATGCCTTTGACGTCAGCCAAATATCCTAAACCTGCTGCGGCAATACCACTTACACCAAACATTAAACCAAACATCAAACCTGCAATCATGCCAACCCGTCCAGGAACGGCTTCTTGTGCATAGACCACCATTGCAGCAAAGGCAGAGGACAGTACTAAACCGGTGATAATCGAGAGTACGGTCGTCCAAAATAAATTGGCATGTGGCATCATCAACGCAAACGGCGCCATGCCGACAAAAGACACCCAAATCACCGCTTTACGCCCAATTCGGTCTCCAATCGGCCCACCTGCAAATGTCCCCAGAGCCACCGCCGCTAAAAAGGCAAAGAGGTGCAACTGTGCATTTTGTAAACTGAGCTGAAACTTATGCATTAAATAAAAAGTGAAATAGTTACTGATGCTGGCGATGTAAGTAAATTTGGCAAACATCAACACGCAAATGGTCGACAACGCGATGACGAGTTGGCGCCCATGCAGTTTGCTTTGCACTTGATGCGCTTTGGTCGCCAATTGTTTTTTATTGTGGCTGATGCTCCAACGGCTGACACCAAACAGCACCCAAATTGCAAGTAAGGCAAATACAATTAACCATGCCACGGCATGCTGTCCGAAAGGCACAATAATCAACGCTGCCAATAAAGGCCCAATCGCGGTACCTGTATTGCCACCGACCTGAAAGGTCGATTGGGCTGTACCAAAACGTCCGCCCGAAGCCATACGCGCCACACGTGATGCTTCAGGGTGAAAGGTCGATGAACCCACACCAATCAACGCCGAAGCCATGAGCAGTACAATAAAATTTGGTGAAAATGCCAACAGCAAAATACCACTAAAAGTCACCACCATACCGAGTGGTAGCAGATAAGGTTTCGGATGTTTATCGGTATAGAGTCCAATCCAAGGTTGCAGTAGCGATGCTGTGATTTGATAAACCAATGAAATCAATCCCACTTGTGCAAAGCTTAAGGAGAAATTGGTTTTCAGCATCGGGTAAATAGCTGGCAAAACGGCTTGAATCAAGTCATTCAGTAGATGTGCAACAGCCACCGCTCCCACAATTTTAATGATCATGCCTTGTGGTTGTTCATGAACCACAGCCTCACCAATACCATCTTTCATCTGTATTGAAGACGTCATACCGCACAAACTCCGTGTATTTTTCATCAAGCATTGATTGTAAAATGTCATTCATAAGACTATCTTCCAATAATCATTGTATAAGTGACAAATTTAAAACACGCATGCCAAACTCACTGATTCAAACTGAAATGTCTGAACTGGTCATTGGACTTTCTTCTGAACACACTTATCGGGAGATCACTCCTGCACATACCCATTCACGGGCACAGTTTCTATATGCTTCGACAGGAATGATTCAAGTGTTTACCCCAAATCATGTCTGGATCGTGCCACCGATGTGCGCGCTATGGATTCCGACCCATGTTGAGCATAGTGTGATTTCATTAAGCCGTGTAAAGCTTAATACGGCATTGGTTCAGGCCGATGCGGCTGCACTGCTGGGACAACAATGTTTTATTATTCGGGTCAGTAAGTTATTGCATGAACTCTTGATTCGGCTCAATGCAATTGAACACATTCCCCCCTCCGAACTGATCAGCTCAGATGAACTGTCTCGATCTTTACAGATTTTAATTTTTGATGAAATTCATAAGGCCAATCTGTTGCCCATTCAAATTCCGTGGCCACAAGACAAGCGTTTAATGAATATTTGCCAAGCCCTATTAAGTCGACCCGATCAATTAAAAGATTTAAGTGCGTGGGCAGATGAAATTGGCACCAGTTCCAGAACCTTGATGCGTATGTTTCAAAAGGAAACGGGACTGTCTTATCGGGCATGGATTCAGCAAATGCATATTGCTCAAGCGCTCACAAAAATTGCCAATGGTGAATCCGTTGCGCGAATTGCAAGAGCTCTTGGCTATAGCAATCCGAGTGCGTTTAGTAGCATGTTTAAACGTCACTTAGGACAAACCCCGCAACAGTTTAAATATAAAGACGAATAGCTGTTTTTACTTTAAGCGGTGAGTCGATCGACAAATAAAATACCATTGAGATGATCTATTTCATGTTGCACAATCCGCGCAGGGAAGCCTTCAAAAATGCTTTCTAGCACCTCTCCCGTTAAGGTGTGATACACCACTTTAATACTTTGCGCACGCTGTACCTGACCGCGTTCATTCGGCACGCTTAAACAGCCCTCTTCCCCCAAGGACGTTGCTTGAGAAAACTCTAGAATTTCGGGATTGACCATCACCACTGCATCCATTTCAGGCGCATCTGGATAACGCAAATTTGGACGTGAAGCCACAATAATGACCCGCTTTGAAATATACACTTGCGGTGCTGCAATACCTACACCATTTCGTTCAAGCATAGTCGCCAACATGACTGACGCCAGTTGCATAAGCCAATCACTATTAAATTCTGTATCCGCAACACGGGCGGCTTTCAGTCTTAAAACCTCTTCCCCTCGTTGTGCAACAGGTAAAATGACACTCATACTCAAATCCTAAATTTTTATATCTATTTATTTCTTTTTATACCATAAGCTTTTTATTTTATTGCAGTTACTTTTACTCTTTATATTTTATGACTAAAAATAATGAACACGAACACATCTATAATTTTTAGTTAATATGCAGCAAAGAAAGATTGATTATTCATCCAAAAAAGACTTTATTAAAATCAAATACAAACTTTTATTTAACTTTGGAAATACACACATGGATGCAACACCACGACTGACCCGAGAAGACAAACGTACCCTTGGGTTGTCATCATTGGGTGGTGCACTTGAGTTCTATGACTTTGTTATTTATGTTTTTTACGCCAAAATTATCTCTGAACTTTTCTTCCCAACTGGACTTAGTCCATTTTGGGCGATGCTGAATACTTACGGTATTTTTGCCGCAGGTTACTTCTTCCGTCCACTTGGCGGTGTAGTCATGGCGCACTTTGGCGATCTCATCGGTCGCAAGCGTCTATTTAGCTTATCTATTTTGCTCATGGCTTTGCCGACACTGATGATCGGGGTCATGCCAACTTTTGAAACGATTGGTTATGCTGCACCACTGCTTTTGCTCCTTATGCGGGTGGTACAAGGCATCGCGATTGGTGGAGAAATTCCAGCGGCATGGACATTTGTTTCTGAGCATGTTCCTGCTGAAAAAATTGGTTTTGCCAATGGCTTGCTCACGGCTGGTTTGTCACTTGGCATTCTTCTTGGCGCTTTAATGTCGCTGTTTATTTCCCTTCAGTTTAGTGAAGCTGCAATTCATGATTGGGCTTGGCGTATCCCGTTTATTGTGGGGGGTATTTTTGGCTTAGTGGCCTTGTATTTACGCAGTTATTTAAAAGAAACACCCGTATTCAAAGCCATGCAAGCACGCAAAGAGCTATCCAAAGAAATACCTGTTAAACAAGTCTTAGCCAATCATAAAACAGCGGTAGTTATTGGCATGCTCCTAACATGGTTCTTAACCGCTTGCGTGGTGGTACTGATTTTGGCCATGCCAAACTTATTAGCGGGTGCCTTTGGCTTTGCGCGTGGTGATGCTTTTCAAATGCAAAGTGCTGCAATCATCATGCAAATGTTAGGTTGTATACTCGCTGGGACATTGGCAGATCGTTTGGGTGCAGCCAAGGTTTTGATTTTTGGCTCGCTCGGTGTCGCTACTATTGCAACCATTTTCTATCACAGTTTGGGTGTGGTCAGTCCAAATACGGTGTTTGCGCTGTATATTCTGTTAGGATTTTTTTCAGGCACGGTTGGACTTGTGTCCTATAGTATGGTCAAGATGTTCCCTGCACCGATCCGTTTCTCGGGGATTTCGTTTTCCTACAATGTCGCCTATGCCATTGCAGGAGGCATTACACTGCCTTTGGTTCAATGGCTCAGTCTCTATAGCAAGATTGGGGCGATGTATTATATTTGGCTGGTCTGTTTGGTTTGCTTCTTCACAGCTTGGGTTTATCGAGCTCAGTTCGAGGCAAAACACTAAAATGATAAAACCCTTCAATCGAAGGGTTTTCTTTTTATGCAACCTACTTTGAAAACATGTGGTCAAAACCTTTAGCTTAATGTTTCTGCGTGCAGATTTTGGCGCAGTTCATCTTCAACAATATCAAGCTCGATTTGGCTAAACTTCCGAATTTCACCTTCGGCATGTTTTTCTAACATACCGCCAATTAATGGTACTTTCACTTTTACCGTCCACTCCATTTGAAAATGGATCTGTTCATCATTGCCTGACACACTACGTTGGCAACTCGCTTCAAGAGGTAAATTCGGATCTAAGCGCACTTCTGAACTCAGTGCAGTTAAATTACTTACATCGGTACGATGTAAACGAAACGCATCTTTTAAAAATTTCTTCGCAATATCGGGAATGTTGACATCCAAATTATACGCACGCTTGAGGGTATAAATATCGCCGACTTTATTCGACTCCAAAATTTCCAACTTCTCACCTGGAATACGACGACAAACATTTTCATGTAAGTTGATATCGGCTGCGAGTCGACGGAAATCATCCAATGAAACACCGTTGATGGTGGCATTGACGACAAACTGATGTGCCATAGCATTAAATCCTTTATTTTTTTGTTTTTGTAACCATCCATGCCCAGATCAGGACTGAAAAATTGGAGCTCGTTATCCTGTAGAAAGATCAAGCATAGACGATGATCCAGCACCGACTATACCGTGATCTGGATATCAATGTGTGCCATTCTGTATGACAATATGCTCTGCTATATGAATAAAAACCACGCGCTCAAAACAGGCCAAGCGAATATCAAAATGCTCTGCCCCATCATCTAGCCCTGTAACCGCCCAACTGGCGCTGCTAGGCAGGTTTTTTAACCATGTCGCCTGATAAAAATCTGCAACTGAAGTAAAGTCCAAGTATTCCTTTGGGCTCGCTTTTAAACGTTCGATGACTGACTCAAATTGAGCCAATTGTGTTTGTTTAAAATCAATCAACATGCCCAAACCTAGGTACTTTTCAACTGTTGTTTATGACGTACCTGTGTCCATTGCCACCATCCAAAAGCCGCTAAGCCAACAAAGCCTGCATATAAGCCTGCGGTCAAGAACAAGTCTTTATAAATAAACATGCCCACATAAACAATGTCGACAAAGACCCACAGCACCCATGTCGCAATATGTTTACGACTGGTCCAATAAGTCGCCAACAGACTAAATGCTGCGAGCTGTGCATCCAGTAGCGGTACAGCAGCATCGGTCAAATACTTTAAGCTCAAACCAAATACTGCACCAGCCGCAGCGGCAAGTAGCATTTGCAAAATCACTTGCCGAGCTGTAATCGGTTCAATCCGAATCTCATGATCTTGCTGTTTGCCTTTGAACCAGTGATAAAATCCATAAAAGTTCACCACCACAAAGAAAAATTGCAAAATGGTTTCGCCATACAACTTATAGGTATAAAACAAATAGGCATATAACAAGAAAGCAACAAAGTTAAACCACCAACACCACATATTGCGTTTAATGGTCAAAGTCACCCCAATCAAGCTAATGATGACGGCAAATATTTCAAGGTTGGACATAGTCAGACTGACATGAGAACAATGCTGCTATTATGAAAAAAACACCACGAAAGGCAAGATAATTTCGTCCAATCTTACCTTCTACTTATTTGCGTGTATGTCTGACCTAACTGCTGAGTCACAGAATATATACGGATACGCTTTGACAGTTTTCTAACAATCGTTTAAAAACTTATAAAACGAAAGAGGAATAATCAAAATGTCAGAACAACAAGGGCGTGTCAGTCGCGAAGTGCGTGGCTCGTTATTTTTAATTGGTCTAGACCGTGCAGCTAAACGTAATGCTTTTGATAGCTATATGATTCATGACTTATCCTTAGCACTCACTGAATATGAAGATGATCCTGCCCTACGCTGTGCGGTGATTTTTGCTCATGGTGAACACTTTACTGCTGGCTTAGATCTGGTTGAACTACAGCCAAAATTAAGCCAAGGTATTTTCGACTTTCCTGCGTCGCAAATTAATCCTTGGGGCACCAGTTCCAGACTGCGGACTAAACCCGTTGTGGTCGCAGTACAGGGCTTTTGCTTTACCGCTGGAATTGAGCTGATGCTCAATGCCGATGTGGTGATTGCAGATACCAATACACAGTTTGCCCAAATGGAAGTTCAGCGCGGCATTTTACCCTTTGGCGGTGCAACAGTACGTTTTGTACAAGCAGCAGGCTGGAATAAAGCTATGCGTTATCTACTCACAGGGGATAGCTTCAATGCGCATGTAGCTCTCGATCTGAACTTAATTACCGAGGTTGTAGAAACATCCACGCCAAATTCTGCACTAGACCGAGCACTTACCCTTGCCGAGTCAATTGCACAGGCTGCTCCACTTGCCGTTCAAGCCACGCTTGCTTCTGCACAACAGGCAGCACAACACGGCGCAGACTATGCCTTTAGCCATTTACAAGAGCACCTAACGCCTTTGCTAAAAACTCAAGATGTTCAAGAAGGTGTCATGGCCATGTTACAACGACGTCCTGCCCAATTCTCAGGAAAATAAGCAGTGCAAAATTACCGCCATTTTTATTTTCAACTTTAAAAGAGCCTGTTATGCATGCCACAGCCCGCTTAAACACACATCAAATTGAGAAGCAAACCATTCATTTTTCCGCACGGGATGCTTATGCACTGGTGGGAACACTCTATCGTGCTCAAGGCCCTATCAAAGCAAACTTAATTCTTGCCAGCGCAACAGGCGTACCACAGCAGTTCTATCGTCGCTTTGCCGAGTATGCAGTCACTTTAGGTTATCAAGTCCTAACTTTTGATTATCGCGGTGTGGGGCTTTCTGCACCGAAGCAGTTAAAAGGTTTTAGTATGTCCTATTTAGACTGGGGACAATTGGACTTATCTGGTGCAATTGACTTCGTCGCACAAGACGGTAAACCCATTTTTGTGGTTGGGCATTCCTATGGTGGCCAAGCCTTAGGTTTAACCGATAATCATGACCAAGTTACTGCGATGTATTGCTTCGGTACAGGTGCAGGTTGGCATGGCTACATGCCGTTTCGTGAGAAGATGAAAGTCCATGTGATGTGGAATATTATTTTCCCACCCATGGTTGCACTTAAGGGTTATTTACCTTGGAGCATACTCAAAATGGGGGCAGATTTACCTGTCGATGTTTACACGCAGTGGCGAAAGTGGTGTAAAAATCCGACCTACTTTTTTGCAGACCCTGAACAACAGCATTTACTGGAACAGTATGCTCAGGTAAAGACCCCAATCTATGCTGTTTCAGCACTGGATGATGACTGGGCTCTACCCAACTCAAGGCATGCGTTTATGCAACATTATCGACAGGCATATCTGCACTATCTCAACATTGAAGCCAGTGAATATGGCTTGAAAGAAATTGGGCACATGGGATATTTCCGTCAAGGTGCTGAAAACATTTGGGATAACATGCTGAATACTTTTGATCGCTATCTATCATCTTCACCACACACCACTACGAAACTCTAAACGGAATACCAAATACCTATGCGCCCGCAAAAACTCAGCAAAGAGCAAATCCAGCTCCACTGTATGCAAACTTTTAAAACACATGGTTATGCAGGCACCAGTATGGATTTGTTGGCAAAATCTTGTGGGCTGAGTAAAGCCGCTTTTTATTATTATTATCCCAATAAAGAAGCATTGCTTTTGGATATTTTAGACGTTAGCCAACAGTATTTAAAAAACCGAGTCTTTAATATTTTAAAAAATAATCAAATCGAGTATTGCGGCCGCTTTGAACACCTCCATCAACAAGCCGTAACCTTTTTTAGTACAGGTGTACAAGGCTGTTTGGTGGGTATGCTGTCTTTAGAAATTCCTCATTTATCTGAAACAATACAGCTCAAGATTCGCTCTATTTTTCAAGACTGGGAAACCTCACTTTTTGACTATTTCCACCAAGTCATGCCTACGGTAAACGCAGCTTCTTTGGCCAAAATCAGTGTTGCCGATTATGAAGGGGCGATTTTAATGACGCGTTTAAACCAAGATGACTTTTATTTGACCCATGTTGCCGAACGAATTCTCAAACAGTTATCTATGGCGATACTCAACATTGAGCGCGCATAAGCAAAATCGTTAATCTCGAGTCCGATGGCTTTTTTTGTGCTCTCGCCCACTACGGTCAATATGTGTATAAAACATACCATAACGGCTCACATAATATTCCAATGACTGATCGTAAAAACTCCAAAAAATCGACCATTCGTTTAAGTCCATTTTACGGATTTGAGTCTGGGTTTTTGCAGGCATTTTAACCAACAAAGTACTTTGCATCAGTTCTGCATCTTCCTCAGCACTTAACAAAATCGCTTGATCTAAAAACAAGCTTGCAACATCATCAAACAGCACTTGTTCATAGGCATCAATTTCAATCACACGTTCAACTTGAGCATCACTTTCAATTTGGGTTGTCATCTGCGCTGATTGAACTTGCAACTCAGTTTCCTTTTTTTGCCGTTTTAAAAAACGCTGCTTTTTCTGAATTTTGATAACAATAATAGATGCTGCAACCAAAGCAATGAGTATGCAAATCATCAATAAAAAAGTTGCCATTCCCTGCTCTCGTAACAGATATATTCTTTTAAAATACAGCATTATTGTTCAAATAAACATCAAAACATCTGACCCTAGCGTGTGCTATTGCATACGAATCACGCTAATTATTCAGAAATAATCTTTAAATGTACGATCAATGCTCTTCATTCAACAAATACAATATTAATGCGAACAGCATCACAAAATTAAATTTTCAGCTCACAAAAAGACTATAAAATTTAATCAAGTCAATATAATCAAACAACACAGCTACATCGCGACTAACAATAATTCAATTTAGTAATCGTGTGCTCTAGCATGAAATAGCTGTTCATATAGCTCCAAGAAGAAAACATGATACGAGCAGCTCAGATTCAGGACATCCCTGAGATATTAAATGTCGTGCATGACAGCATTCGATCTTGTATCAAAGACCACCACCGTCATGAAAGTACAATTCAAGTTTGGTTAGAAAATAAGACCCAATCCAACCTGATTATGTGGATGCATTATAATGACAGTTGGGTTTATGTGATGAATCAGCAAGTTGTAGGTTTTATTATGGTGAGCGATCAAGGTCGCATTCTTCTTAATTATATCTCATCGGCAGAGCAGCACCGTGGTATAGGTAAAGCCTTATTGAACACAGTCATTGAACATTTTAAAAGCAAAAAGATCCATCAAATTAGCCTTGAAAGCACGCAAACTGCGCTAAGCTTTTACCAAAGACACGGTTTCCAAATTCGTAGCCAATACACTTCTGATACAACCTCGATCCCCATGATTAAACAACTGTCATAAAGATGATTCGATTGGCATTTTCATTTGATCACGTCCCGCCTCTTTGGCTTCATAGAGTTTTAAATCTGCGGCTTTCATGAGGTCATGAATATTGGCATACGATGTTTGATGATCCATCCACGAAACCCCCATACTCAAAGTTACATAGCCTTTTTCATCTAAGCGATTACGATGTTCAATATGCTCACTGCGCACTGCATCTAACACAGTTTGCATAATTTGGCGAATAATAACGATAGGAACATTATATAAAACAATTGCAAACTCCTCCCCGCCATAACGCGCTAAATAAGCATTATGTGGGAGTACTGCGCTAATGACTGCGACCAAGTTTTGCAGTACTTCATCTCCCTTTAAATGCCCATAGTAGTCGTTATATTTTTTAAAATAGTCTACATCCATCATGGCAAATGCCAAAGTTGCATGACTATTTTGCTGTGTTTCCATGAACCGCTTTTGAATTTCACTATTTAACGCACGGCGATTATAGGCCCCCGTTAAAGCATCTATTTGAATTTGATATTCTAGTTTTTCATTTAAATCATGAAGTTGTGATGTTCTTTGTTGTACTTTCATATCTAAAGAGCTATTCAATTCAATCAAATTATTATTCAAGCGCTCGGTATGATAGGTCTGATGGGCATAGTTTCGTGATTGCTGAAACATCACTAAAAGTGCATAAAGGCTCGTTGAAATAAAGGACAAATGAATCGAATCAATAACATGTAGAGTTAATAAGAAGTCATGGATAAACGATAAACACAATAGAATTACAGCACAAAAATTAAGCTTTGAATATTTTTGCTTGGTCTTTAAGGTAATATAAAAACCATAGGCAAAATTGCACAGAATCACAATGCTCAATAAGGCACTATAAAAAGCCAGAGGCTCAAAAACTTCCTGTTCGGATAAAAGTGTTATAACGACATTTAACGTCAGCACCAACATAGAAGCTGTATATATCCAATGGTGCAAATATTTCTGATCGAGTAAATACATATAACTCAAAAAGAACATGATCGCTAAATAGATAAATAAATACTCTAAGCGTATGCCCCACAACCAATTGATATCTAAAAAAGTGGTATAGGCATAAGGTGCTGTGAACAAATTATGTAAGGCTAAAAACAGAATAAAAATCCCGAACACAAAAATACTTTTGCTATTCCTCTCGTTTGAGCCACGGAAAATAGAAAACATCGTGGTGAACATTCCCACGCCAAATACTGCACCACAGATCATGGCTATGCTCATCATTAACTGCTGATAATGCCGATTAACTGTTTTAGCAACCCCGATATGCATAGGACTTTCAAGACCACCGCGTAGCTTATTAAAATTTGAAGCCTGTATGCTTAAAGTAAAATAAGGGCTGTCTGGTACAAAATAGGCAATACGTGGGGCATTTTCTGTCTGCTGTTGCATTACATTATCTGCGACATCTCCTAAACGAACGAGAAAGTCGCCATTTAGATAAACTCGATAAGCAGAATTTTGATTGGGGATTTGAATAGCTAAACGTCGACCAATAAATTCATCAGGAATTTTAAAATGACCAATAAAGGTACCATAATCAATATTACTACCCGTTAGCTCCTTAAAGGAAATAGGAAGCTCCGTTGTTTTTGATGCTAATTTTTGATTGGGCTGAGTAATCAGTTCATGGTCATAATAAGACCATATTCCATTTAAATAACTGGTTGTTTGCTCAGTAAATTGAATATTATTGACATTCTTTTGATGTAAATAATACTGCGCAGGCTCTGCTTCATATTGCGCCCACGTCGAAGGTATAAGACTTAAAATTAACAAACAGCTTAGAATAAACCAGATAACATGCTGTCTGCCTAATGAGCTATACAAAAGCGACTCTTCCCTTTAATACGCTCTGCCTACGAATTAATCTACAAATGTTTTTCTTAAAAACCAAGTGATTTTTACAAATGAATCAAATACATCCTTATAATTGATTCATTATCAATAATTCTGATTAGTCTCGTGTTTTTACATCATACAATTCAATTTCAAAAATCAAATTTGAATTGGCTGGAATCACGTTGCCCATCTTACGCTCACCATAGGCCAAATGTGACGGTACAATTAGTTTACGCTTGCCGCCCACTTTCATCCCCATAATGCCTTGATCCCAACCTTTAATCACACGACCTGTTCCGATCACCGTTTCAAAGTAGTTTCCACGGTCTAAAGATGAGTCAAACTTAGTTCCGTCTTCTAACCATCCGGTATAATGTGTGGTGATTAAAGCACCTTTTACTGCTTCTTTACCTTCACCAACAACTAAATCAATAATTTCTAATTCAGCGCTCATCTATTCGCTCCACTATTACTTTATAAATAAATTTTGTTGAACTGCTTGTTTATTGCAATTGAGTCCACTCAATCGTAGCTTGTGCATTGTCACCAATTAAAGTCCACTCACCATCCATCACGTTCAACTGAAGTTGCATGGTCCGTTCACAAAGGGCCTGAACCGCTTCTGTACTTTGTGCAGACAGTTGCCAAATTTCAACATTACTCAAAGTCTTTAGTTTACTGTTGCGTTTGTACCATTCATCAACAGCAGTGCCATAGGTCACAACAGCAACTTGTTTACAACGCGCGCTGGCTTTTTTGACTTTGTCTTCGTCAGGGCTTCCCACTTCAATCCATTTCACCAACTGACCTGTTAAGTCTTTTTCCCAAAGTGCAGGTTCATTGGTTTCAAAGAGATCTTTGGTAAACTCCAAAGCCTCATCTGCAAAGCGTGCAAAAGCCAAAAGACGAACCATCAAACGTTCTATCGTCTCTGAAGGATGCAGAGCCAAGGTAAGTTGATAATCACCATATTGGTGAACGTCCATATTGGCAATATTTAAATCTGCCTTATAAATTGTAGCTTTAAGCGCCATAAATACCGTCCTCAAATTTGCCGAATAGCATATAAGATTTCAGCTCATTTTGCTTAAAACAATTTACCTCATTACTCAATACGACATGCAAATAATGCAGTTTCAAACATCAACCAATCTCTTTCGTTCTGTACAATCAACTCGATTCGGTTATCAATGCCTTCTTCGACATCCTGATAATTAAATTGCTTGGGATTAAAGTTAAATGCTTTCCAACCCTGATTGGTATGGAAAATCCCCTTAATCCTCCGCCAATCCTGCTGCTCACACAACAAATCGAGTAAATCATAAAAATCAAAAACCCAACGTTTTGGCATTTTCCAACCTGCCACACTATAGCCCTGCGCCGATTCTACATAGTGATAAGGCAGTTGCTTAATTTCAGGAAATTCCTGTTGATTTGCTTTTAATTGTTGTTGCACTTTCAGTAAAGGTTGGTTTTGACGCTTAGTCGCAACATAGTCAAAGTCAAGTTGTTCAAGCTGGATATTCCCCTGATCTGCCATAAGCCACTGCTGAGCATAAGCTTGATATTCAGTTTGTAGCTGCTCAAGAGCCTTTAAATCTGCACTTTGCATCTGAGCATAATGCGAAACAACGACGATCTGCGCTGCCTTCAACTGATCTTGATATAAGTTTTGTGCCGTCCACGTCTGATCATGTAAGCGTGAACCATCCAGCACAGTGACTGGCGCACGCATACGCAGAGTCGAATGCCAATGTGGTTCTGTCAGTTGCTCTAATAACTGTGCAGGGTGACCCAAGCCTGTCGGTTCAATAAACAGTCGATCAGGCTTTTGTTCTGAGAGCAATCGAGACAATGCAATTTGCATCGGAAGCTGACTACTACAGCATAAACACCCGCCTAATAACTCTTTAACTGCATAACCTTCACTTTGTGGCATAAGCTGTTGGTCGACACCAATTTGCCCAAATTCGTTCATCAACACTGCCCAAACTTCATGTTCAGGTTTTTGACTCAACAAATGCATCAGTAAGGTGGTTTTACCGGCCCCCAAAAAACCTGAAATAATATGCGTTGGAACCGCCTGTTGCATCGCCATCAGTTTCAAAATTGTTCCACCTAATCTGAAATACTATAAAAACAGCACAATAAAATAAGCGATTATTTTAGTTTAAATGTCTCATTTTCTCACTTTAAATCGACGGCTTTACACACGCAACATATCAAAGTATGTATTTAAACTGGGCTTATTCACTCTTAGAAACCTTTATTTACATTTTATTCAACGTCAAAATGCACGGTTTGTTCCATTTCCATCGCCTTTGTATATTTTATGTGAGTTTTCACTCAAATATTTTGATCAATTTTTCTACATTTTCAGTTTTTTGACTCACAAAAAGCTTCTACTTGTTACTTAAAGCCTACCATTTTTTCATCATCTGTAGTTTTAGGTAAAGTGCATTTTTCACATTGTTGCTTCAATTGAACCTCGCATATTCAGACGCTAGCATGAAGCTCAGTTCAAATTGATGTGATGAACAATCTGAACTGTTTCTCTATAAAATATAAGGATGCCGAAACAATGAAACTTTCACACTTATTAATTGCAACATCTTTAACTGCTGCGAGCTTTACAACTTTTGCAGCAACTCAGGAAGCTCCTGCACAGGAAGATAAAGTCGTTGTATCTACTCAAGAAACAGCTGAAACCACTGACTTAAGTGCAAATGCACCTGCTTCAGAAGCCTCAGCAGAGCAACCAAACCAAGAAAAAGCAGCTAAATAATTTATTACTTGCTGTAATAAAGCGACCTACTCTCCAGCATGATTACAGCTCTTATTTAGCACAATCAGAAACCAAGACTTGTCCTGTCTTGGTTTCTTTTTTGCTGATAGATTTAAATCATAGAAATTAGTGATCATTTCAAGGTGAAAGCTTATAGTAGAAAGCGGAATATTTTAATAATAAACAATAAACTACACACTATACCAAACACAAAGTCTCATTATCTTTATACCCATGACCTACTATTGACTAGCTTGTTCTGCCTCATTTTTTCACCGTTAATAACTGTAAAAGTGAATTAAATGGACATTCGCAATGCGCAACACAGCAAATTACACAACTGAAGTCGCAATTCTTGGTGCTGGCCCTGTCGGTTTGACCATTGCCAACTATTTAAGTAAGCAAGGCGTACAAGTTACAGTCATTGAACAGTTAGATAGCTTAATTGATTACCCGCGTGCAATTGGGATTGATGATGAGTCTCTACGGACGATTCAGTCTTTGGGCTTAGTCGAACAGGTCTTACCACATACCACGCCGAATCATGCTATGCGTTTTTTAACGCCAAAAGGGCGTTGCTTTGCAGACATCCAACCTTTAACCCGTGAGTTTGGTTTTTCGCGTCGGAATGCCTTTATTCAACCACAAGTAGACAATGTCTTATTACAAGGTCTGAAACAGTACGAGCAGACTCATGTATTGTTTTCCCGTCAATTGATTGAATTTAGCCAAGATCAAACTGGTGTCACTTTAAAGCTACAAACCGCAGATCAAACTGAAGAAATCATTCAAGCACAATACTTAATTGCATGTGATGGCGGAAATTCCATTATTCGTCGTACATTGAATATTGATTTTGCAGGTAAAACAGCACCAAACCAGTGGATTGTGATTGATATTGAAAATGACCCACTGGCAACACCACATATTTACTTATGCTGTGACCCTGTACGTCCTTATGTTTCGGCAGCCCTTCCACATGGTATTCGTCGTTTTGAGTTTATGGTGATGCCTGGTGAAACTCAGGAAGAGCTCAGTCAGCCTGAAAATATTGCCAAACTATTGTCCAAAGTACTTCCAACAACCGATGGTATTGAAGTGATTCGTCAGCGTGTTTATACCCACAATGCACGCATTGCAGAAAAATTCCGTGTCGACCGTATTTTACTGGCAGGCGATGCCGCCCACATTATGCCTGTATGGCAAGGTCAAGGTTATAATAGTGGCATGCGCGATGCTTTCAACCTTGCATGGAAAGTTGCATTGGTTGTACAAGGCAAAGCATCTGCGGAATTATTAGACTCGTACCAAGTTGAACGTAAAGACCATGCCAAAGCCATGATCGACCTTTCCGTGATGGCAGGTCATGTACTGGCACCACCGAAAAAATGGCAAGGCTTTGTGCGTGATGGTATTGCTCATGCATTGAACTACATCAAGCCAATTAAACAGTATTTACTCGAAATGCGTTTCAAACCTATGCCGAAATATCATGCTGGTGCACTAATCACTGATGGCAGTAAAACCACACCTGTCGGCAAAATGTTCATTCAACCACATGTTAAACTTGAATCTGGCAAAACTGTTTTACTCGATGAGGTTCTGAGCAATGACTTTGCCATCATCGCTTGGGGGGTAGATCCAAAGTGGGGACTCACACCAGCGCACATGCAACAATGGCAAAAACTGGGCGTCAAGTTTGTTCAAGTCATTCCAGCAGTGCAACTGGACAATGAAAAACGCCAAAAGTATGACGGGGTGATCACGGTAGGCGATCTGGACACAGACATCCGCAGTTGGTTTGGTCAAACGACTGAGTCTGTGGTCATACTTCGTCCAGACCGTTTTGTTGCAGCATTAGCGATTCCACAGACCTTAAACACGGTTAGCCAACAGCTCTTTGCCAAACTGCATGTGAGCTAATGCCATATCACAAGGTTCTGGCACAATCCAGAACATAAGCAACTACGCTAAACCATAATGCTGATCCGTTAAGGGGTTTTGTACTAAACTCCTCAACTTTTTAGTTCTTTAAAACAGAATCTTCTATACTCTAGATCAAATATTTATAGCTCAACTACTACTTTGGTTAAGCCCGAATGCCCCCTCAGAATATATATTGAGTTCGCAAAAAAAAAGCGGCTTGTGGCGCATACCCCCGACTACACAAGTCACCAAATCCCTTGTAGTGATTCATAAATCGCAAACCTTATTTTTAAATCGTTTTACCTTGAGCAAGTACAAGTGATGTTTCTGCGCATCAAATAGCATCATACGTTTAAACTTAGATTCTCAAATAAAATGCAGTCTATTGCTTAAGACTGGCATGAGCACTAAGGCACGGTTTTATAGCCCTAGGTGTATTGGACTTAAATCGCTTGTACCCATTCAACTCCCTGTACCGCATCGCGACTTTGAATCAACTGGATAAAAGGTTTAAATTCGTCGAAATATGGGACAATTTTGAAAGAAATGGCATAGATTAACCAATAGGCCAAAAACAAATCTGCGGCACTAATTTGATTGCCCAACAAATATGGCTTCGCCTGAGCTAAACCTACTTTTATAAACCGATAAATAGATGCTTCTGTACCAAAACCCAAACTTCTTTTTCTAGTCTCTAGCTGTTGTTCAGAAATGCCTAAACTTTTCACGTCCATAAACTCAGTGAGTGGTCCATGACAAAAGAATAACCATTTCAAATATTCACCACGCTTGGGGTCATTGAAAGCAGGCGCGAAACCTTTTTCGAGATATTTATCTGCCAAATAAGCAAAAATAGCAGGAGTTTCTGAAATCACCGAACCTTGATCCACTAAAAATGGGACTTTCCCCATTGGGTTCAAAGCCAAATATTCAGCATCCGCTAAATCTGCATATTCGATATGAATAATTTCGACCTGATCTTCAATATCTAACTCTTTTAAAAACGGCAATACCGTAATGCCGCGAGAATGAACGTTGCTATACAGCTTCATTATTTTGAGCCTCTTAGATGGCGCTTTGAGTATGTTTTAAACATCATATAGCACAACTGTATGTGTATATTTTTAAGTAAAAAAACAACGACATAATAATACGACTGATTTTATTCACTATTTTATCCCAATCCCTTTCCTGCCTTTACCAAGAGTACATTTTTTGGACGTGTTATCAGTGTTTTTTATTATGCATTGAGCCCTTTTTGCTCTCACCATTATTTTCGACATTATAAAAATAAATTTTCATCATGCTTAAACTAAACACAATTTGGTGTTGCTTTAGGCATAGATGGTAAATCAGGAAAATAAACCACGATATCATCATGGACTCAGTTAAAGAGACAAAATTAGAAATCGCACTGTATATTCGCAATAAGGCATCTTGAACATTTATACCTTCTGGTTCTGCTATATCAACCCTTTAGCCAGATCTTTATAAACCTCATGCACTTGAAATGTTGATTTACCTAATGACCCTTTCCCCAAGTTCCAATATTCAAAAGAATTCTGGTCAGAACATGTCCATATAAAATTGCTCTTTTAATATTTTTAAAATAAGATCAATCGCAGGGTTTTTCTGCTGTTTACGGTAATTCGCATAGAGTCCAATCATCGGTAAAGGTTCAATTGTGTTCTTCGCTACAATTTTATCGCCCAAAAGTGGAATCACATACGCAGGTACAATACTCCACCCAACCCCCATCCCGACCAAATTCACATTCAGCAAAATATTGGTCGAGTGCTGGACAATATTGACATTCAGTTTCGAGTGTTTAAAAAAGTCTTGGATCAACTTATATAACTGTGGTGAAGCGGTTTCATCACTGATCACAAAGTCACGATCATTAAAGTGCTTAATGCTAATACTGCGCTGTTCAGCAAAAGGAGAATCTTTCGGCATAATCAGAGCTAAAGGCTCCTGAAAAACTTGAACATGCTCAAACTCTCCAGACTCATCTGGATAACGCGTAAATGCAATATCAATTTCACCTTTTTTCAGAGCATCAAGCTGGGCTGAATCTGTCAGGCTATGAAAGCTAATTTTTAAGTCTGGAAAATGCGCGCGAATGTTTGGCATGATGTAAGGAAACACTTTCATTTCAGCAACAGGTACAAAGCCAATATGTAAGTGATCTTTACTCATATTGGCAATTTGGCGTGCATCATAAATTGCCTTTTCAGCATACTCCAAGCTCAGTAAAGCTTGTTTTAAAAATGCTTTTCCTTCTTCCGTAAGTTCGACCTTACGATTGGTTCGAATCAATAGCTGCGCGCCAACCTCATGTTCCAAATCCTTAATTTGCTGGCTAAGCGAAGGCTGAACCGTACACATGCGCTGTGCTGCTTTAGTAAAATTGAGTTCTTCTGCAACAGCAACAAAATAACGTAAATGACGCAATTCCATAAAACGCTCCAACTATGCTTCTGACACCCGTCGTGTCGTTTTAGCCACTTTAAATTTGTAGATACATAACGTCAGCAGCACAATGGCTGCACAGATTAAATATGTAGTTTGGAAGCCTAAATGCGCAATCACCACACCTATCACAACCGAGCCAACAGCCATTCCCAAATCAAACAAAGTAAAAAAAGTCGAAATAGCATGTCCCATACGTTGTTTCGGTACCGACTGAATGGCGACCGTTTGAAAACAAGGAAATAACGAGCCGTATCCCATACCAATCAATACAGCAGATAACCATAACATCCATGGACTATTGACGATGCTGACCAACACTAAACCCAATGCAAAACACAAAAATGAAGGATAAATCACAGCACTGGCGCCACGGCTGTCATAAATCTTGCCAACCCACGGTCGTACCAAAATCATCGACACAGCAAAAACCACGAAAAATAAACTGGTATAAGCCAATAAAGCTTTGGACTCAGTATATGTAGCAATGAAACTCATAATGCTCGAATATGCAAAGGCCGTGAGTAATGCAATTAAACCAATCGGCACTGCCTTGAGTTCAATAATGTCATACCAGCTCAAACCTACTCGTTCTTTAGTTTCGGGCACTTGAAGAGAAACAGATTCAGTAATTGGAATCAACCAACTAAAAATCAAACCAAGACTAATCAGCACAGTCAGTAGAACAAATAAATCATTAAAACTACTGTACTGCACAACGCTCAGAGCAATAAGTGGCCCAAAAACCACAGCCAAATTGGTAGACATGACAAAATAACCCATCCCCTCACCTTTGCGTTGTTCGGGTATAAAATCATTAGCAATAGGTACAGTCACAGTTGTTAAAATACTAAACCAAATACCATGTATAAAACGAATAGCAAGCAAGCTCCACATGCTATCCACCCAAAGATAGCTAAAGGCAAAGCAGACAAAAAGTGATGCCGAAGCACGAAAGGAAAAAGCCTTCCCGAGCCGCTCCACAATCAACCCTGAAAACGGTCGCACTGCAATAGAGGACACCAAAAATAGGGTTAAAGCGAGACCTGCTTGCTTCACCGTCCCACCGAGTTCTTGCATGATATAAACGGGCAAGATCGTGAGTAATGCAAAGTAATACGTGAACAAGAACAGGTTATTACACACACAAAGTATAAAATTTCTATTCCAAAGCGACTGCTGAGGCATTATCTATTCCTCTAAAAGCGCATGTCGCTGTGCAGGTGCAATTACCAACCGAACCAAATTGTGAATATAGGCGTCATCAGGCATACGGTTAAAAAAAATAATTTGATAATGAATAGGTCCATACAAAGTATCGAGCATCAACTCAAAAGGATAATCTGCGCGTACTTCACCACGCTCAATTGCACACTGAATTAATTTACGGGTTTGGACACGGCGTGGCAGTAAATACTCTTGGAAAAATAACCCTGCAGCTTCGCGATGCTCTGCCATGACCACCAACAGTGCTCGCCCCACTGGATGATTCAAGGCCACTGCCAGTTTACATAATTGTTGTACTAAGTTGTGCTCTAGACTTTGCTCAAAATCCAATTCAAAGACGGATTCGGTATGCAATTTAAATGCTTCAAAAACCAAATCAGATTTGTGCTTCCACCATCGGTAAATGGTGGATTTTCCAACCCCTGCACGTGCAGCAATATCTTCTATAGTGAACTGTGAATAATCTGCCTCTGACAAAGCTGCCAGTACAGCATTTAAAATGCATTGTTTTCGTTTAGAACCTTTCTCAACATTCATATCACACCAAAACGATACGCTACGTATCGTTTCATTTTATACTTAAAAATGCACTTGTGCTAATTTCTTTAATAAATAAATTTTAGACATAAAAAAAGGTCTCCTATATAGGAGACCTTTTCATTGCATTTAACTATGCGATGTTTTTTTATAAATACTGCACGAAGGGTGATGGTTTTCTTGTAAGCGCGCAACTTTACGTTGCTCAGCCGCTTCAAAACGACAACGCTTCCAGTCATTATCCAAGTTCAATGCAGGAATTTGTTTTGGCTTACCATTTTCATCGACCGCCACCATAGTAAAGTAACAACTGTTGGTATGACGTACTGTACGCTTTTGAATATTCTGCGCTTCAACACGAATACCGATTTCCATCGAAGTCCGTCCCACATGGTTCACACTTGCCAAGAAAGTAACCAACTCACCTACATGAATCGGCTCTTTAAAGTTCACTTTATCCACCGATAAGGTCACTACATAACTGCCAGAAAAACGACTTGCACACGCATACGCAACTTGGTCTAACAGTTTCAAAATGGTGCCACCATGCACATTTCCTGAAAAATTCGCCATATCTGGTGTCATTAAGACCGACATAGTGAGTTCAGACTGGTCATCTGCAGCCGCAGCAATTTGATCTAATGGGGACATCGCGTTCTCTAATTCGGAAGATAATAGGATATGTGGCGCTTATTATATCGGTTTTACAGACTAAATTTGGTAACAAAACCATCATTATTATTTATAGCGATTCTCCCATCATTCAAAAAAATATATATAAAGAAGACTAAGGTATTGAATCTATAAGCCTTCTTGATGCTTCAACCAGTTTTCTATCACATATATTTGACTGTACAATTCACATTCAGTCGCATGAACATCGCTATATATAAGGGCACTGCCCTTAATTTCACCTATTCATTTGCCAAAATATATATCTACTACTGCATGCGTGCCTGAATCGCTTGAATATTCAGTTTCTGTTTATAATTTTTTTGAGCGAACACTTTTTGAATCTGTTGCAATTGAGCAAGAGTTGCATCCTGTCCTGCTTTCATCGTCATTTCACGCCCACTCACATCAAAAATATGTACTTTCTCACGTAAGTCTGGCTGAATCACAATATCCGCATTTTTCAGCTCTATTTGCGCAAGGTTCTTTTGCATAATATTGATATTTTGGTTAAATAGCCCCCATACATTCGACGTTTCGGTATACATCGGCTGCGCTAAAATATCTACAGCAATAATAATATCTGCACCTAATTTACGCGCTACATCGACAGGAACTGGGCTCACTAAACCGCCATCAACATACTCATCTTCACCAATTTTAGTCGGGATAAACATGCTCGGAATGGACACCGATGCACGCACTGCTTGCCCTGTATTTCCATAATTAAAAACGACTTTTTTACCTTCTTTTAGTTGTGTTGCAACCACATACATCGGTGTTGGTAAACGTTGAAGAGGAACATCTTTGACCTGTTCATTAACATAGTCCTCAACTTTTTGACCATCAAAAAAACCTTTCATACCCAAACGAATATCACGTACATCATTGGCTTTCATATTGAGTGCAATTTCACGCAGTTCATTTGCGTTTTTACCACTGGCATAGAGGGAACCCACTATACTACCCGCACTGGTTCCCACGATAAAATCAGGATGTATACCTGACTGCTCCAGTACTTGTATTGCACCAATATGTGCGTAACCACGGGCACCGCCACTACCAAGGACAAGAGCAATAATTGGCCGATTTTGCTCTTTTTTAAGCTGTTTAAAATTAATACGATCGGTTCTTTCCTGAGCTTCGTTGGAATTATTATGTGTTGCACCAAGCTGATTTGACAGGTCTTGGTCTGCTTTTGGCATGCTTTGGCAACCAGCCAAGACAAGCAATGCAAGCGACAACAGGCTAATTTTTAATTTCAACATAATTCACCAACGCTAAGGAAGAAGAAAATTTTAAGCAACATAGTGTATGAAAATCCGTAGCCGTCTGACTGTTGTTTTTCGTAAAAGTGTGCATTCTCTTATTATAATTCTTTTCACCCTTTTAGTATCATCTGGTATGTGTATTCAGCTCCTGATCAGCATATTTAAACCTAAAGTGCCTATCTTTTTGTAGTCTAGTCACCTATTGGACTCAGTTTGGTCATAAATTTTGACTCATTAGAGCTCTTAAAATAGTCAAAAAATGATCACTCATTGACAATAAAATAAGTATTGAACGTCACTTTCTCTCTTGGTGAAAAGCTTAGAATGAGGGCGGATTCTTCCATAAATCCTCTCCCTAGCCCTCTCCTTTAAAAAGAGAAAGAACTTTCATTGTGATTTCACTAGAGCTCAAAAAATGGCTGATGCACGAACTCCATTGAAGATTCATTAATGTACGACTATTAGTGCATAAAAAAGCCCCTACTTTAAGTAGAGGCTTTCTGGCGAATTACCAAATGTCTGATTTGACTTTATCTTTAAATTTAGGATGGTTGTCCAATTTAAACACTGGCTCTTTCACTCCTTGTTTGAGCTGACCGATATAGTCCTTTAACAACATCAATAAGAATGGTGTTAATAACAAAATGGCAAACAAGTTAATGGTGGCCATGATGCCCATGAACAAATCCGCAGTGTTCCAAATAAGGGGCACACTCATCACTGAACCAAGATAGACCATAATCAAAACAAAGATACGGAACACAAACATCACTTTGGCGTTGTTGTTAATAAATTGCACATTACCTTCAGCATAGGCGTAGTTACCAATGACTGATGAAAAAGCGAATAAGAATAAAATCGTTGCAAGGAAGTCATCCCCCCATGAACCAATTTGGCTCTCTAGCGCCATTTGTGTTAATGCAACACCTTCAAACCCAGCATCGTGATACAGACCAGATGCCAAAATAATAATTGCTGTACATGAACACACCACAAACGTATCCACAAATACACCGAGCATTTGTACTAAACCTTGGTTTACGGGATGTTTCACATCTGATGCAGCTGCCGCATTTGGTGCTGAACCCATACCTGCTTCATTAGAGAATAAACCACGTTTAATCCCCATCATCATTGCCATGGAAACCATCGCACCGAAGAATCCACCTGCTGCCGCCTCAAACTCAAATGCTTTCGAGAAAATAAGCTGAAAGATGTCAGGCAAAATAGCATAGTTAATAATGGCAATATAAAGTGCAACAACTAAATACAATATAGCCATAAATGGAACAAAGCTTTCAGCAACCTTCGCAATACGCTTAATCCCACCAAAGATAATCACTGCAGTTAGCAAGACTAAACCGAGCCCAACCCAAGACACCACAATATGAATGCCACCCAGTTCAAAAGCCAAATTGGCTTTGTCCCAGCCCCATGCATGTGCTGTTGCACCTGTAATGGCATTGGCTTGTACTGCATTAAATACAAAACCATAGGTTGAAATTAAAGTGACAGCAAAAACTACGCCCAACCACTTTTGCTTCAGACCTTGGGTAATATAATAAGCAGGGCCTCCACGGAACTGTTTATTCTCTTGGTCACGTACTTTAAACAATTGTGCTAAAGATGATTCAACAAAAGCTGAACTCATGCCTAAAAATGCAGTCACCCACATCCAAAAAACTGCACCCGGTCCACCAATCGCAATTGCGATCGCAACACCAGCGACATTACCCACACCAACACGGCTTGCAAGCCCCGTTACAAAAGCCTGAAAAGGCGTAATACCATGGTCATCATCACATTCCTTACGGCTTGATTTCATCACCTTGATGCTGTGTAAAAATAAGCGAACCTGCACCGCACCCGTAATTAGCGTGTAAAACAAACCAACGGCAACCAGAAAAACCACTAAAAAGTCCCACAGAGGTCCATTCAGTGTATTCACCCACCCGAGTAATGTTTCATTTAACTGATCATTCATCTCGACTTCCTAATTATTGTGAAAGACTAAAAAGCAAAAAAGCCCTAGTTTCCTAGGGCAAATCGCACATTCAATTAGCTAAAAAACTGCAAAATAGACTGAATAACAGCAACGTTAATCAAGTCTACAAAGAAGGCGCCACATAAAGGAACAATTAAGAATGCCTTATGAGAAGGACCATACATGTTGGTAATGGCTTGCATGTTTGCCACTGCTGTTGGTGTTGCACCCATACCAAAACCACAGTGTCCTGCAGACAATACAGCAGCATCGTAGTTTTTCCCCATTACACGGAAAGTTACGAAGCCCGCATACAATGCCATAGTGATTGTTTGTGCACCCAAAATAACAACCAGTGGACCAGCCAAGTCAGCCAACTGCCATAATTTCAATGATAATAATGCCATCGCAAGGTAAAGTGATAATGATGCATTACCAAATACATCAATCGCGCGATCAAAGATTTGAACTTTAAAAATCCCTTCCAATACATTACGTAAAATCACACCACCAGCAAGCGCCCAAACGAATGTTGGCAACTCAAGCATTGTGCCTTTCATCTGACCTGTCATAAAGTCAGCAAAAGCCAAACAGCCTGCGAACAAACCTAATGTGGTAATTGCATTATCAGCTGTGATAAGACGAACCCGATGCGGATATTCAAATGGTACATATTCCGTTGAGCTAATCTCTGGTAAAGGCGTATTATCACTTCTTTCAATCTGCTCATTGGTACGTGGTGTCGCTAATTCATAGCGGTTAATAAGTAGTTTTGCTAAGGGGCCACCAATTAAACCACCAATAATTAGACCAAAAGTTGCACTCGCCATACCTAATGCAAGTGCACCTTGAATACCATGCTTAACTTCTAAAATTTCACCCCAAGCACCCGCAGTACCGTGACCACCAGTTAAGGTAATTGAACCCGCAATTAAACCAATCAATGGATCAATACCTAATAGGGTTGCAAGGCTAATGCCCACGAAATTTTGTACCACAATAAAGGAAGCAACAGCCATTAAGAAAATAATAAGACCGATCCCACCTTCACGTAATTTGGAGAAGTTTGCACTTAAACCAATTGAAGCGAAGAAAATCAGCATAAAACTGGTCTGTAATTCACTACTTGTAGTAATGCTATAGCCCCAAAGACTATGTACAAGCAAAGAGATAATCGCAGCGACCAAACCACCTGCTACAGGCTCAGGAATGTTGTAGCGTTTCAAGAAATCAATTTTATTAACCAAGAAGCGACCAAGTAACAAAACAATGACAGCAGCAATCAAGGTATAAAATGCGTTAAATGTAAATTCCATGACAATTGTCCATAAAGCTGATGCTTAGAGTTGTTATCTGGCTAATAAATAAGCCACTGAATCCATTGATACTTCAAGATAGATTTCGTAAATCTGAGTCAAACTCAGTCTTGCGTATGAAAATTCAGGCAATGGGTAAATTGGTAACAACTAAGCGATCTGATGCATAACATATTCAGCTCTACCGATGAGTAAACTGAAAGAACGTAATGCCCAATAATTTTTGGACACAGATACGATTTTTTGACTTAAGTCACAAAAATCGCCCCATACTGGCTTAAAATTAACCAATAAAAGCACAATACGAGTGAAAGACCGACATTATGCAGATTTTTTATAGATAATCTTTATTTTTTTACAATAATTTTTAACTATTTCCCTTATTCTTTTTCTGTCTTAATACTAAAATCTATTTTCACTCATTATTTAGCCTATATAAATTTTCTATGCTTTCTAAAAAACAAAACAGAAGCTTAAAGCTCCTGTTTTGTTACTACAGTTTTCGATTTTAGAAGTTATATTTCGCCATAAAACCAACACGGTTGTCTTTGTAGCTATTTCCTGCAAAGGTATCGCGTTTACCATTGATATATTCAACACCTAAGTCCAATGGCTTAACTGGTGAATAGATAAAGTTAATCCATGCTTGGTAAACTTCTTCATTCGCCGTTGGATTTAAAGTTGCATAATCCGTACCATCATCCGCAAACAGTGCGCCATAAGCTAAAGTCGAACGTAATTTTTCGTTGAATTTATATGTACCACCGACTTGCACACCAAATGCTTCATTTTGGGCGATCTTGCCATTTGTAGCATTAACTACATATGAAGAGTTACTGCCATACAAGTAGTTACTGTTGCCATCAACATAAGACACATCAGCACTTAGTTTTAGCGGCTCTATTACTTGATAATTTACACCTGCAGCTAAGCCCCAAGCAGTATCAGAGTCATTCGCAGATTTATAGTTCTCAACTAAAGCACGTGCAGACACTGAGCCTTTACCATCTGCAAAACCTTGCGTCAATTTTGCTGTTAAATTCGGTACGCTATATTTAATACCAGTACCACTGCCATTTCCTTCTTCAGCAGCAATAAATAGTTTAGTTGCAGGTGCTAAATTAAAGCCATAACGTACTTGTGGAATACGTGCTGTCCCCCCACCCACGTTGGTCCCAAAATCAATCATTTCTGGCGCATGGTTAGACAGGAAGTTAGAAGTGGTTTGTCCAAATAACCAGTTGTTATAGGTTAAATACGCATGGCGAATACGTAGGGCTTCATTTGTTCCAGCAAAGTCAACTTCTACCTTACCGCCAAGCTTATTATCGCCACCAACATTGGTATTGAAATCCAAACCTAAACGCGTAGTTTTTGCTGTTGCACGCAATTTATCTTTAACAGATGCAGGGTCACTTGCACCACTTCCACCTACTCTACCAACACCATTGAAGTCATCATCCGCACCTTCAATAATGTAGTTTGCATCGCCACGAACAAAACCATATAGGTTAATGTCAGCACCTGACTTAGATTTAAATGAAGACAATGCTGACTCAGGCTTCGCAGGTGGTGCTGGCTGTGCTTTAACTTGTTGAATCTGAACGGCTTGTTGTTGTTGAACTTGTTGCTGCTGTTGCATTAAAGCTTTTAACTCAGCAACTTCAGCGCGCAATTGAGCAAGCTCTTGTTGTTCTTTCGTTGCTGCATGAGTCGTTGTCATCATCAACGCGGCAACACTGAGTGCTAGGCTTTGAGCGACAAATGGCTTTTTAGTGAGGGCTAAACGCATACGCAAGCTTCCTTTATTACATAGTTAGTGGTAAGTCAAAAATTCCATTTCAGTAAAATTTACTATACAAAAACCATTCCATTTCGGTCTCTTTATGTATAGAACAATCTTATAAAGATGAAAAATCGCACATTTCGATGTTTTTGGATATGATCTTTTATTACTTTTGCAACTAAAGTCTAATTAGAAACCTTCTAAACTGGAATAAGCATCACACTTCATCTGCTTTGAATTATGAAATTACAATTTAAAAATGTTTTTGCAATAATTAAGTAACAATTCTTCATATATTCTTAAATATAGACTGAGTTTTCGGTGATATCTATATTTTTTTCTTATAACTAAAGTCTTAGTTTGATTGATAACCTCATGTTGCCAAATAAGTGGTCAAAACTACGTCTTTGCATAAAAAGTAGGATAATTATGACGCAGCAGATGTCCGATCTTGTCGATCAAGCAATTCGCTCACGCCATTCAGTTCGTGCCTTTATAAACCAAATGGTTGAGGTACAAACCCTTAAAGATATTTTACACGTCGCCAGCCGAGCGCCATCAGGGACCAACACACAACCATGGAAAGTGTATGTGGTCACTGGGAAAAAGCGCGACGAAATAGTTGAACGTGTTTGCCATGCACAACTTGAGCTTTTTCAACATCCTGAAAAAGCAGCACAATACCAAGAAACTTTCGCTTATTATCCTGAAAACTGGATTTCACCCTATATTGACCGTCGTCGCGAAAATGGTTGGGGGCTGTATGGATTACTCAACATTCAAAAGAATGAAAAAAGTAAAATGGCTCAACAGCAACTCCGTAATTTTCAACTTTTTGATGCGCCTGTGGGCTTATTTTTTACAGTCAATAAAGTCATGGGCATTGGGTCTAAAATGGACATTGCCATGATGATGCAAAATGTGATGGTTGCAGCCAAAGCACGTGGCTTAGACACCTGCCCACAAGCAGCATGGAATCACTTTCATTCTATCGTACTGGGTATTCTTGGTGCATCATCAGATGAAGAATTAGTCGGCGCAATCGCTTTAGGTTATGCAGACCCAGAACACATTGTGAATAGCTTTATCACACCACGGGTCCCCGTAGACGAGTTTGCTGTTTTTTTAACTGACGAATAAAGATCACAGCTTTCATTTATCAAAAGAGACTGATTACAGTCTCTTTTTTATACATTTAAATGTCTCAGACTTAGGCTTTTATCCCTTCGTCTTGCCCAAGTTTGAACACATAATATAAAGCCAGTAACACAAAAATAGCCATGACAATGGCCATATTTAAAAGTGCAGACCAAACTAAGAAATTTAGAATAACGCCACAAAGTAAACCACATGCAAATTGCATACTGCCCATAATCGCACTAGCCGTTCCAGCACGAGCGCCTTGCTCAGACATTGCAATTGCCATTGCATTTGGTCCCGTAAAACCAATCGCTGCAACGGCTAAAAACATACCTGCACACACAACAGATAAAGGTGCTGTTGCCATGCTTCCTGCTATTAACAGCAAAATAACCCCTAACAATTGCAAAGCACTGCCTAATTTTAAACGTTGAAATACATTTAAACTGCGAGCTAAACGTTTATTTAAAGTTGAGAAAAGCATGATGCCAACCGCATTCGCACCAAAGGCATAGGCAAAAATTTGCTGACTCAAACCATACCCGTCCATCAAAATGGCAGCTGAGGCACTGATATAACAAAATAAAACCGCGCCAGCAAAACAACCGACAAACATTGGTCGTCTAAAACTTGGATCTTGGAAAATCGCACTATATAAGTTGAGTACTTGATTGAAATTCAGTTTTAACCGACGCTTTGGATCTAAAGTTTCTTTAAAAAAGAAATGTACACAACAGAGACTTCCCAAACCAACAAGCATCAATATGGCAAAAATACTGTGCCAACTACTAAAACTCAGCACCAAAGCGCCCAAACTTGGTGCAATAATTGGAGCAATGGTCGTCACAATCATCATACTGGCAAAAGCTTGTGCCGAAGCTTGCATATCCAAACGGTCACGAATTGCAGCACGTGCAATCACCACCCCGACACAACCACCTAGAGCCTGTAACACCCGCGCAGCAATTAAGCTCCATTCACTGTTTGCAAACACACACAGTAAACTGGCCACAATATAAAGGCTCAATCCAAAATACAGAGGCTTTTTACGCCCGATTCGGTCACTTACAGGCCCATAAATTAGCTGCCCAAGAGCCAAACCAAGAAAATATGCAGGCAAGCTGTTAGCAACCATTTGTGTGCTTACCCCGAAGTCCTCTGCCATTTGTGGCAAAGCGGGTAAGTACATATCAATAGAAAGTGGGCCCAGTGCCGTCAGTGAAGCGAGTAAAAGAATCCAAGCGTTAGAATATTCCGCTTTTTCCTGTGTAGTCGACATAGGATTAATGTGTTTTTTAAAGGAGAGTTTGCAGACAAGTTTACACGCTCCATAGTATGATTTATACCTGAGCAAGTGAAATTTCACATATTCTCATATTTGAAAATTGTCTAACCCTAAAAGACAGATAAAGGTGCGCTTTGAAAGCATGGCTGACGAGCCTGAAACAGGCTACTTATAATACAACCTTTATGTATAACCTCCGCATGGTCATCACCTTTGCAGGAACCGCTTTTGTACCTTATTTTATGGGGTTCCAACTGGCAACTATTCCACTTACACTGGGTGCAGTTGCAGCGGGTTTAAGCGATATTGATGACCGCTTTTCTGTGCGCATCATGAACTTGATTTATACCTATATTGGTTTTTTCGTCACAGCCACCTCTATTTATTTTTTATTTCCGCACCCGATTTTATTTGCGCTAGGTCTTATTGTTTCCTGTATCGGTTTTATTTTACTGGGTTCATTGGGACGTCGTTATGCAACCATTTCATATGGTTGTTTGGTTATTTCCGTCTATTCCATGCTTGGTGTCGGTCTTTTTGACCAATGGTATATGCAGCCTTCGCTTTTAGTCATCGGTGCAATTTGGTATAGCCTGATTTCAACCATCAGTTTTCTGCTTTTCCCAGTGCGTCAGGTTCAAGATAACTTATCCAAATGTTATTCGTCTTTGGCCGATTTTCTCTTTGCCAAGTCTAATCTATTCGATGTCGATATGACGCCAAATAGTTATCAACAAAGTATGATTGAGCTGTCTCTGGAAAATGGCAAATTAATTGCGATATTCAACGACATGAAAACCGCTCTACTCACCCGTTTAAAAGGTGACCGTGGGCAGCGTGATACTCGTCGGAGCTTGCAATATTATTTTGTCGCACAAGATATCCATGAACGTGCAGATTCAGCACATATTGACTATCAAAAACTGGCTAAGATCTTTCAGCACAGTGATATCTTGTTTCGCTTTCAACGTATTTTATCCATCCAAGCCAAGGCCTGTAAGGACCTCAGTAGCAGCATATTAAACCGCCAAACCTACGTGCATAATAAACGCTTTAAACATGCGTTTGAAAACCTCCGCTTATCTTTAGAAAAGCTCAAAGATGAACAACAATATGACCAAATTTGGGTCAATGCCCTGTTTTCCTTATTTCAAAACTTAAAATCAATTGATGCACAGCTTCGTAACTTAGAAACTGAGCGCAATATTAAATTTGATAAAAGTAAGCACATTGAAAGTCAGCTTAAAGATGATGACCTCAAAGGTTGGGATGACATTGTGGTGCGGATTAAACAAAATCTCACGCCTGAATCCGTACTATTTCGACATGCAATACGGGTTTCGATTGTACTCTTGGTCGGCTATATTTTTGTTCAAGTAACCAATATTCAATATGGTTATTGGATTTTACTGACCGCTTTATTTGTCAGCCAACCCAACTTTAATGCCACCAAACGACGTTTGCGCTTGCGGATCATAGGTACATTGATGGGAATTCTTTTGGGTTATGCCATCTTGTATTTTGTCCCATCCATTGAAGGCCAATTGGTCATGTTAGTAATCAGTGGTGTCCTCTTTTTCGAACTTCGCAGTAAACAATATGCTCAAGCCACTGCATTTATTACTATTTTGGCTTTAATTAACTTTAATTTAGACGGCATGGGTTACGCCGCGGCACTTCCGCGGATGATTGACACCCTGATTGGCTGTGGGCTGGCGTGGTTGGGGGTGAGTTTTATTTTCCCCGATTGGAAATTTCGTCGTCTCCCCCGCACCATTTACCGCTCCCTTGCAGCACAATGCAATTATTTGGCTGAAGTAATTGAGCAGTATAAATCTGGACGCAACAATGGCTTGAATTATCGCGTTGTTCGCCGTGCAGCGCACAATACCGATGCCGAAGTTGCTTCACTCATTTCAACTTTAGCCACCGAGCCTGACTTTGACCCCACTCAAAAAAGTTTGGCATTTGAATTTCTGTGTCTCAATCATACCTTTATCAGTTATATTGCGGCACTGGGTGCACATCGTGAAAAAATTGACGACCCACAAATTTTAGAATTGATGGATCGCGCTTTTGACAATATCCAAGGTGCACTGCTACGTGACGAAATGCCTGATTTAACTGCACAGAATATGCTTCAAACCATTCGTCAACGTTTAAGCCAAAATAATGAAGAAGATCAAAAAGCATTGATCATTTTGCAACAGCTGTCATTGATGTTTAGCATCCTAAATCAATTCAGTCGTTTGAAGCAAAGTTTGAGCCATGAACGGGATCACGAGGCTACAGAATTAGCTTCATTATAATTTGGGTGATTTTGGAACAATATACTCACTGAAATGCTCTAAATAATGCTAAACTTTTTGCAGTTTTAAATCTGTTACTTTCACTATGACCGCGAAAAATTTATACGCTTATACTTTACAGCCTGTGAACTATGAAATCACTGAGTCTGAACAACGCGATGCTCAATTAAAAATTTGGCGTAGCACAAACAAAATCAGCCTGAAAGCCTGGATCATCATGGGTGCTGTCGTTGCCCTTTCAATCCTCGGCTTAATTCTGCTTAAAAACTATTCCACAATTTTTTGTTGGGTTGCCATAGCCTGTGTTGTAGTCTATCTACTGGTCCGTAAATTCGGCCTAGAATGGTATGTAAAGCGCAAAATGAATGAGTTTCCAGTACAGGAAATTAAAGGCATTCGCTTAGGTGTACAACCTCATGGTCTGGTTATGCGCCAACAAATGGGCATGCAGGAAGGTGTCGGTGCAATCAGTTGGAAAGATATTTATGAATGGTACAACACACCTGAGTTCTTATTGATTAAGTTTAAGGTGAAAGGCCAAGAAGGTGCTTACATCCTGCCAAAACGCATGGATAGCAAAAACTTCTCATTTAATACGATCCGTACGCATTTAAAAGAAACTGTGGGTGAAGCTCAACCGCTTTAATCGCTTTTTATTTTATAAAAAACCTCCTTATTTGGGAGGTTTTTTTATCCCCTAAACCTCTAAATATAAATGATAATGAGAATAAATATTAATTGCTAAATCCATAGTATCTTCTCAATCTTCAGGTATAATTCGCGCACAACAAATCGCTCACGATCAAGTCTAGCCATGTTTAAAAAGACATTTTTCCAAGTGCATTGGTTTTTGGGAATCACTGCGGGTCTCATTCTATCTCTTATGGGTGTCACAGGTGCCATCTACTCTTATGAACAGCAAATCTTAAAGTGGATGAATCCTAGCAGCTATACCGTTCAAGCAAGTCAAAACAATAAATTAACTCCTGCTGAGTTGTATCTGCATTTCCAAAAGAATGATCCAAGCATCCAAATTAACAGTATTACCATTGCTCAAGAGCCCACTGCATCCAGTACAGTTAATATTGTGAAAGAAGGTGCACGCCGTGGCTATAACATGATGGTAAATCCATATACCGCCGAAGTTTTACCCGAAATCAAAGGTCGTGATTTTTTTAACTTTATTCAACAACTACACCGCACTTTAACAGTCGGTCCTGTGGGTAAGCAAATCACAGGTGCCTGTACCCTCATGCTCATCTTCTTTGTATTGAGTGGTCTGTACCTCCGTTGGCCCAAGCGTCACTCCATCAAACAATGGTTTTTTGTTAAGCCTAAATTGAAAGGACGCAACTTCATTTGGGATTTACATGCGGTTGTTGGCACTTGGGTGGTGATTTTTTATCTCATCTTGGCCTGTACGGGGCTGTACTGGTCCTATGATTGGTGGCGCGATGGCATGTTCAAAGTGCTTGGTGTTGAACGCCCACAAGCACAAATGCAAGAAGGCCCCCGTCCAAATGCAGGTGTAGTTCAAGGCCCACGCGGCGAACAAATGGGTGCTCGTGGTGGCGAGTCACGTGAGCAAAGTCGTGGCGGCCCACAAAGCGAGCACGCTACACATGGCGAACGTGGGCAAGGTGAGCATAAAGGCTTATCACCTCAACAAGTGCAAATTGCTTTAACCCAAACATGGACAGGCTTTAATGCACAAGTTGGTCGCGACTATTCAACACTGACCTTAAATATCCCGAAAAAGCCAGATGGCACACTTGAACTTTCATTTGTAGATGCAATTCCACAGCATGAGCGAGCGCGAAATTCAGCAGTCTTTAATTATCAAACTTCAAAAATTGAAAAAATGGAGTTATATGAAGAGAAGAAGCTGAATGAAAAAATCATGAGCAGTATGCTTCCTGTACACCGTGGTAGCTTCTTTGGCCCAATTTATCAATTCTTTGCCATGTTCGCATCACTAATGATGCCACTGTTCTTTATAACGGGGTGGATGCTCTATCTGAAACGTCGTAAACAAAAGAAACTGACCCAACAAGCACGTGGTGGAGCGTTGAATGTTACGGTTGATCCAAATGCGAAACCGTGGCTGATTGCCTATGCAACCCAAACTGGTGTTTCTGAGCAAATCGCTTGGCGTACTGCAACCAGCTTACAAGAAGCAAGACAGCCAGTAAGCGTAAAAGCGGTACAACACTTAACGCTTGATGACTTAAAAACTGCCAAACAAGTACTTTTTATTGCAAGTACTTATGGCACGGGTGAAGCACCTGACTTAGCCAGTAGTTTTGAAAAGAAATTTTTAAATACAACCTTGGATTTGTCACACCTGCACTATGCCGTATTGGCTTTAGGCTCTCAAGAATACCCTGACTCCTATTGTAGTTTTGGGCATCGCATTGACCATTGGTTAAAAGCCAATGGAGCGCATACTTTATTTGCAACCATTGAAGTCAATAATGCAGACAACAGCGATATTCAGCGTTGGAATAGTGCTCTTGCCTCTGCAACAAAACTTGAACT
>NZ_DKIK01000034.1:0-10970 GCF_002454215.1 Acinetobacter sp. UBA6720 | reverse complement strand
GTGACCAATGGCTTGAGGGTTATAGTGTGAAAGACGTTCTAAGATCGTTTCCAATGCTTTTTCATGATCGGCGTGTGGAATCGACAATTCAAGGGGTTGACCACCCGCTGTAATGCCTTTGATACGAGCTTCAGCAGAACCTAAGTTCTCAGCTAAACCAAAAATACGATCTTCACGACGTTCAGAAACGAGTGCATATTTGATTGATGAAGATCCGCAGTTAATTACTAATACTGATGTAGACACGTTTTAATACCCGATTCTAATTGAATTATCCGTCCTAGAACTGATCTTCATGCAGTACGTTCTTATGCAATCTTGATCATTTTTTATGTTGTATCATGTGTATATTTTTAGTCCTAGATAGACTTTAGGTGATTAGACTTAAGCACTATCGACCGTCTGATGAATAATAATTAAAATTTATCGGTTCATAATTTTCATTTATTCATGAAATGATGCCGAAATATTATTCACGTTCAGCCTTTCAAAAATAGCATGCTGTATACCCAAAGCAGTTAAATAGTTTGTGGCATTCCTGTTTGTTTTTGATATTGCATCGAAGATCAGCACAACTTCAATACAATGAGTGCAATCATAAAAAGTCATGACATCACTTTAGTTAGACCATGTCATATCTCAACCATGGTTCTCCTCAGTTCCAAAGCTCTAGTCAACGACAAAGAACGAGAGGCACTTCTGATATAGATGGTGCTTTTGAGTTCTATATTTTAGGGAATTATTCAGATATAAAAAAAGTTCAGCCCTTCGAGGAGGGCTGAACATTTTGCCTAAATATCAGTCGGAGTGACTATTGGCGAATTTGACCATCACCAAATACAATCCATTTTTGTGAAGTCAGGCCTTCTAATCCAACAGGTCCACGTGCATGGATTTTATCAGTTGAAATGCCAATTTCAGCACCTAAGCCATATTCAAAACCATCGGCAAAACGGGTCGAGGCATTGATCATGACAGAGCTTGAATCAACAGCGGCCAAGAACTCACGAGCTAGAGAGTAGTTTTCGGTAATGATTGAATCGGTATGATGTGAGCCATATTTATTGATATGCTCAATCGCTTCTTCCATACCCGATACCACTTTCACGGCCAAGATTGGACCAAGATATTCGGTGTACCAATCTTCTTCTGTCGCTGTTTTGACGTCTGAACCTAAAATTCGTTGTGTTTCAGCACAGCCACGTAATTCCACTTGTTTTTCTGTATAGAGCTCAGCGACATGGGGTAAAAACTCATCCGCGACTTTTTCATCGACCAACAAAGTTTCCATTGCATTACATACACCGTAACGATGAGTTTTTGCATTGAGTGCAATCGGGAGGGCTTTTTGTAGGTCAGCTTGCGCTTCAACATAAACGTGACAGTTCCCATCCAAGTGCTTAATCACAGGGACACGGGCTTCATTGCTGATACGTTCAATTAGGCTTTTGCCTCCACGTGGAACAATCACATCAACAAATTCAGTGAGTGTAATCAGTTGACCCACAGCTGCGCGGTCTGCGGTGTTAATGACTTGAACCGCATGTTCAGGTAAACCTGCCAGTTTTAAACCGCGTTGAACAGCTTCAGCTATTGCTTTGTTTGACTCAAGTGCTTCAGAGCCACCACGTAAAATAATGGCATTGCCAGACTTCAGTGCCAATGAAGCTGCTTCTAGAGTCACGTTAGGGCGAGATTCATAAATCATGCCGACCACGCCTAAAGGAACGCGCATTTTACCGAGCTGAATCCCAGAAGGGCGATAGGCCATATCAGTGATTTCACCGACTGGGTCTTTCAGGCTAATGACATCTTTGAGACCTTGTAACATGCCTTTGAAGCGTGCGGGGGTAAGTTCTAAGCGATCAAGTAAGGCACTGTCTAAGTTGTTGCTGTGGGCTTTATTCATGTCTGCTTGGTTTGCCGTTAAAATTGCGGGCTCACTGTTGACTAAAGCAGTATAAATAGCTGACAAAGCATTGTTTTTAGTTTCGGTAGAGGCGCGCGCCAAAATACGAGAAGCTTGACGTGCTTGCTGTCCTACCGTGTGCATGTATTGTTCAATCGACTCTTGCATAGTGGTTTGATCACTTAGAAATTTCACTAAAGATAGTAACAGTCTAATACCCGACCGCATAGTCTCTACATGAAAAATCCAGCAGATAAGGGAACCTATACATATTTTGAAATTGTTTTTTATCTAAAACATGATGAGCGGTTGCACAACCTGTTGCGTGTAAAAGAGTGCTCTGTATAGAATGAATTTTAGGACATGAAGTCCTCGTATAATTATTACAACATTGAAACCTTACTGATCATGGTCAAGGTGCCAGTGAATTTCTTGCAAAACAAAAAGTATAGGCAAGAGTAAGAGGGAAGGAACATGAATTCTATTATTCAAATGGATGCCGAGCTGGATGAATCTAATTTACGTTTAGGTTTTTTTGATATTTACCATCGGAATAGTTTTAAAGATCCTGCGCGAACCACATGGATTGAGGGCTGGAAAATTGAATATATGGCGATTGCTCGACCAGAGTCATTCCATCGCACACCTATTGTAATCATTGGTGGGGCATTTCAAAACTTTAACTCTTATAAGTATTGTGTGGAACAGCTTTTAGATGCAGGTCCAATTATTCTGATTGATTTGCCGTCGATGGGGGCAAATCAACAAATTCGTAATATTGATACCAGTCTGTCTGCGGGTACCTTAGAACTGCGTGATCTCGCACAAATGCTCGGACTTTGGTTAGACATTGAGGGCTTAGATAAAGTGTCAGTGATGGGCATGTCGCTGGGGTCGGTGGTGGCATCCTGCCTAGCGGATCAACGCCCTGAGTTGATAGATCGCATGATTTTGATGGGTGTGATGCAAAAGACCCGTAAAAGCTGGCGGATGTTGCTAGAAGAATCCTTACACCTAATGCGTGAACAGCGCATGGATGAGTTTGGTCAAGCAGTGATCTTGTATTTGGTCAACCATGCTCAAATGGATAAAACCCGAATGTCACCTACCGCCAAACGTTTGTTCTTTAGGCAGATGGCTGACTTTACTGGAACTGAGCAAGAGCGCTATGAAATCAACTGTAATCGTTTGCTCCGTTTAACGGATGTGCCAATTCCGCAGTGCAAAGTATTGGTGGCCTGCGGTCAATATGACAGCTTTACCTTACCGCATGAAAATGCCAATTTTGCTTTGCAATGCCCTAATATGGAATATGCACAGATTGCCAATGCAGACCATGTGCCACAGTTGCAACGGCGTAAAGAAACCATGCACTTGTTTGCGACCTTCCTAAAGGATGAGTCGATTCAAAATTTAGAGGGCATTATTCCATTTAGTCGAGCACAACTGCTGACGATGGAACGTCGGGGCGAAGCACGAATTCAGATTCAACAACCTGAAACCTTTTTAAGCTATCGCCATTCAGATTTGGTCATTTCAACGGAAGTGGTGGACTTAAACTATTTTGGGGTGCTTTTACGCTTTGGGTCAGACTTGGCTGCTGTAGCGGCTGAATATCCACGTGATTTGGCTTTACACTTAAGTGATGAAGAAGGTGAGTTTCAGATCGAATGTTTAATTTTTGCTGAAGATGGCCCGTATCTCAGAGCCTTATTTAAACATGGCAGTTTTGAACTTGCTGAGCGTTTACTTCGTTTCGTTGCGCGCCAAAAACAAGAACTGGCATTGCTTGAAGCTGTAAGTTAGTTCTTGTTTAAAATAAAAAAACAGCGTTAGAGCGCTGTTTTTTTTATGGATGATTTTAGCCTCTGTCTTAGACTGAATTCGGTTTTTGCCATTTGCTATGAATGATCCAGACCAAATCGCCTAAGTGTTCTTGTGCATCCAAATGTTGATATGTTTTCTGAGCGATATGAAGTGTTAAGGTTGGTTGGTGAACGGCAACCGTATGGAAGCCCGCTTGTTTAAAAAACTGAGCAGCTTCAGGTGGACTGACAAAGTGAAAGCCAAAGGCGCTACGTGACATCCATTTTAAAAGTTTGCTACTGCTCCAGATAAAGTTAGCGAGCTTATTTTTCACAGGTTCTGGGTAGAGGTCAGTTAGATAATATAACTGATCGAACTGTTGCCCATATTCTACGATGCCTTGTAGCAATTGAGTCAGCATGTCTTTATTAAAATAGTTGATTAAACCTTCGCTCACCACCACCAATGGACGGTTTGGATCAAACACTTCAAAAGCACGAGCAAAATCTGCGCTAAACAAGTCGGCAGAAAGCACGGCTGGACTGGTCTGATCAATCTGTTTTAAGGCTTGGGTTTTGATTTGTGCCATATCGGGTAAATCAAGTTCTCGATAGTCAATGTCGGGATACTGTTGGCGGAAACTCCAACCCCGAGGCGATAGGCCACTGGCAATTTCTAAAATTTGTAAGTTCGGGTGTTGTTTTATCAGTGCCCCAAGTTGCTCATCTATCATTTGGTGACGCTGTTTCAAGGTGGTGCGCATACTGCCACCGACATGTTTCTCCGCCCAACTTTCAAGTGGATGTACCAGTTTGGCCAGAAACTTCCCTTTGCTGGTGGCAAATACAGGATGTGAGATGCCCATGCTATACCAAATATAACCCGTATAATGTGCAGTAAAAGAGATGTGGCGGTGAACCGATAGGGCGTCTGTCATGGTATCCGTACCTGAGATTTTATTGTTTTCGTACTGTTGTGTGGGCAATGCAGTGCAAGCCATTTTATTTAGCATTTATCATAATGAAAAAAGGACATCTTGTGATGTCCCTTTGTCCGAAATATCGTGTTAGACATGGTCTAGGATATATAAGTGTTTAACCTAAGCGGAACAGCTCGACTTGGTCACGGACTTTGGCCCAACTCTCACCTAGATGCAGCGTCGATGGAACGTTGATGTTTGGAATCTGACCACGCATGCGTTCTAAGCGAGCTTGGTTTGGTAGGGCAAGCTGACTGATCCCTTCCAAAGCTACACATGCTGCAGCTCGGTCATTACACACTAACCCCATGTCACAGCCTGCATGGAGTGCAGCTTGAATACGTGCATCGGCTCCACCTGCGACACATGCGGCCTGCATGCTTAAATCATCTGAGAATAAGACACCATCAAAGCCTAGTTGTTGACGTAAAACAGTTTGAATCCAATACGGTGAAAAACCCGCAGGGTTGGAATCAACTTGGTCATAAATTACATGTGCAGGCATGAGTGCATCCAACTGTGGCATCAGTTGGATAAAGGTCTGCATATCTTTTGCATAAATTTCATCATACGTGCGTGAGTCGATGGCTGCTGCGACATGCGAGTCTGCTTTGACTGAACCATGACCAGGGAAATGTTTGCCTGTCGACGCCATGCCTGCGGCTTTCATCCCTTTGAGAAAAGCACTGGCCAGTGGCACGATATCTTGAATATTTTTGGCAAAGCCACGGTCACCAATCACATCACTGATGTCATTTAAATCCAGCACAGGGGCAAAGCTAAAGTCGATGCCAACTGCGAGTACTTCTGTCGCCATCAGCCAGCCAGATTGTTCTGCTAAGTTTAAAGCTTTTTCAGGTTCGCTTAAGAATAGCTCGCCAAACTTGCCCATAGCAGGGAGTAGGCTAAAACCCTGTTTTAAGCGTTGCACACGTCCACCTTCTTGATCGACTGCAATCAAAATATCAGGGCGGATTCGACGCATATGGTCGGTCAGAGCGCGAACTTGGGCAGGAGATTCAATATTTCGTCCAAATAAAATCATGCCACCGACTTGCGGTGCTTGTAATAGTGCAATATCTTCTTGAGTAAGTTCTGTGCCTGCGATGTCAAGCATCAATGCGCCAATCATATTGGGTGTCCGTATTTGATTTTTTGGTCAGTGACTGTTTTGGCTCTGAAAGGAGAGCGAAACAGGTCGTCGAAAACAATACCCGAATTTTGCAATGATTTGCTACATTTTGTCAGCACAGATTATGATAAAACTACACGACATAAACAGATTAAGTTGTTTAAGATTTTGAATATTCTCAATTCATGTCGAAAAATGACATTGTAATTTTGGTCAAAAACCAAGGAACTAAGAATTATTTATGAAACTTCAAACCATTGCTTGTGCGGTTGCAATTGCAACGGGTGGATTCTTTTTCACTCATGCCATTAATGAAGCCATTGCAGCGACTGAACCAAGTGCTGTAACCAAACAAGCTATTGTTCCGTCGCAGGAACAGGCTTTGGTGTCTCGTCAACTGGCGACCTTGGTTGACCGTCAACATTATCTTAATCAGCGTTTAGATGCGAAGACATCGGCACGTATTCTTGATTTTTACTTAGACAGTCTAGATCCAGATCATTCGCTCTTTCTTGCCCCTGAAATAGAAAATTATAAACGTCAATATGGCTCAACCTTTGGTGTGGCTTTAAAGGCAGGTGATTTAAGCGGCCCCTATGCGATTCATGCACAATACCGGGAACGTTTAACCCAGTTTTATACCTATATGCTGGATGAGCTGAAAAAACCGCAGAACTTGAAACAAGCTGATGTTTATATTGAAACGGATCGTGAAAAAGCACCGTATTTTGCCAATGAAGCAGCGCAGCGTCAGCATTGGAACAAAATGTTGGTTTCACAGTTGATCAACTTGACGATTAGTAAAGAAGAAGAGTTAGCGAAGCAAAAAGCACTGAAAGCCAATCCAGAATTGGCCAATGGTCAAGACCTAACGAGTCCTGAAGATTTAACCCCAGTACAAACCTTAACCAAGCGTTATACCCGACAGTTAGAACGTATTTCGCGGGTGAAAAGTGATGATGTGTTAGATAAAACACTCAATGCAATGACTTTAACCTATGACCCGCACAGTAACTATTTCCCGCCTGTCGATGCGATGGAGTTAAACCGTCAAACCACGTTACAACTTGAAGGGATTGGGGTGTCGATTCGACCTGAACGGGGCAATGAAGACTACACCAAGATTGAAACCATTGTAGAAGGTGGTCCTGCAAGTAAGTCAGGACAAGTGAAGTCTGGTGACCGCATCATTGGTGTGGCGCAAGACGGCGAAAAAATGGTGGATGTTATCGGTTGGCCAAGCAATGAGATTGTTGGGCTTATTCGTGGTAAACGTGGTACTAAAGTCACGATCCGTTTATTGGGTGCTGGCGCTGCTATGAGCCAAGCACGTAGTGTGACCATTACTCGAGATGTGATTCAAGAAGAAGATGCAGGTGTACGTTCACGTACCGTGAATATAACTCGTGATGGACAGCAGTACACCTTTGGCGTAATTGAAATTCCATCATTCTATTTGAACTATCGTGCACGCCGTGCGGGTACAGAATATCGTTCAGTGTCTGAAGATACCAATAATGCTTTAAAATCCTTAGCAGCTAAAAATGTATCGGGAATTATTATTGATTTGCGTAATAACCCTGGAGGGTCACTGGAAGAAGTGGCTCGTATGCTTGGACAGGTGATTAAGTCAGGCCCTGTAGTGCAAATTCGAGATGGTAATGGCAATGTCAGCGTTTTCGAAGACGATGATAATGGTGCGCAAACCTATGCAGGTCCATTGGCAGTCATGGTGAATTTGGCATCGGCATCTGCCAGTGAAATTTACTCTGCTGCGATTCAGGATTATGAGCGTGGGATTGTGATTGGTAGTACCACCACAGGTAAAGGAACGGCTCAAGTTCAGCTCGATAATTTGGCACATGGTCAAGCGACATTGACGCAGCGCAAGTTCTATCGCGTCACGGGTGGCAGTACCCAAAACAAAGGAGTGATTCCAGACGTTAAACTGGTGGATATCTATAATGACGAATTTGGTGAGCGTAAAGCCAAAAATGCGTTGGAGTGGGATACCATTCCGACAGCACCATTTAAACGTGAAGGCAGTATTATTCCTTATGTGAAACGTTTAGGTGAGTTGTCTCAAGCACGGGTTAAAGTGGATCCGCAGTTTAACTATTTGGAACAACGCAAAGAAATTTCGAAAAAGACTGAAGAGCAAAAGCGTGTTGTATTAGATATTGATCAACGTAAAGCTGAATTGATTGCACTTGAAAAGCAAACTTTGGATGCTGAAAATAAGCGCCGTCAGATTGCAGGGCAAAAACCATATGCAAACTGGGAAAGCTATCAAGCCGCGATGGAAGCCTTAGTTGAGGAACGTGCCAAAATGAAGGCAAATCAACGACCAGCTTTACCTGAAGATGAAGCGTTCGTCACAGAGTCAGCGAACGTTTTGTTAGATTATGCGAAGTTGCAAAAAGGTACAGTGAAGTAGTTCTTTTTTGGACAAATAAAATAAAAAGCCAGTTTCAACTGGCTTTTTATTTTAAAGTGTGACTTAAGACACAAATGTCAGTTTTATCTACAATCTAACCGATCTGAACTGTAAAATAAATCTATAAATTCTAATAAGATTTTTAAGTTTTTTTCTTGACCTGAAACTATTTGTATAAGATTCTTAATCAGGTAACAATGCTTTTCGCCTTTGATAAAAAGGATATATAAATGAAGAAAAAGAGCAATTAATACGGACACTTTATATGATGCATGTGCATTACGATTTTAGTTTGGTATTAGGTTCAATTATTGTGGCATTGTTGGCTTGTTTTTTTGCAGTGTCAACTGAACGTCTATTGTTTCGTGCATGGCGAAAAAAGTTTCAAGCAGGGCTAATTTTACTCAGTGGTTTTTTCTTAGGCTGTGCCATTTGGGCTATGCACTTTGTGGGTATGTTGGCTTGTGATTTGCCAATACATAGTTATTTTGATCCAGCACTGACTATTCTTTCTTTTTTTATCGCATTTCTTGCGTCTATTTTTTCAATTTGGTTGACCACGCGTAATACTTTACCTTTTCTCCGACTGGTTTTAGGTGCTGTGTTGATGGGACTTGGTATCTCAGGGATGCACTATACGGGGATGATGGGACTAATGATTGAAGGCTATCATAGTGTCTATGATCCTTTACTCACGATTTTTTCCATTCTACTGGCTATCAGTGGCTCTGGTTTGACTTTTTGGTTGATTTTTAAATATAAAAATGCGGTTAATAAAAAATCATTATTCCAATGGTATGTCGCAGGAATGATGGCTTTGACTATCGTGAGCATGCATTATACAGGCATGCTGGCGGTCTCTTTTTATCCAGCGGATAGTAATCGTTTGGTCATGACCTTAGAGGCTGGGCAAAGTATTATTTTATTTGTAGTGATCTTCATCACAAGCCTAGTTTTGGTTGCGGCTTTTGTTGTGGCGGTCTTGGAGCAACGGTTAGAGGAACGCAATAAACAGCTATCCCAAGCGAATAGAGAATTAGCAAATCAGGCTGTACAAGATAATTTAACCAAATTGCCAAATCGTCTGTATTTGGCTGAATATGCACATTTTCTATTTACAGACCATCGCTTTCGTGATGAAAGTATTGCCTTCTTATATATTGATTTAGACCGATTTAAAGCGGTAAACGATGTGTTTGGACATCATGTCGGGGATCAATTGTTGGTCCAACTCACCACGCGTATTCATCACCACCTCGGCAAAAATGAAAAAATGTTGAGAATTGGTGGCGATGAGTTTCTGATGGTACTTGAACAAGCAACGCCTGACCATGCATGTGATATGGCGGAACAAGTTTTAGAGTTAATTCAAGAGAGCTTTTTGATTGCGGGTAAGGAAATCAATGTCTCTGCCAGTATTGGTATAGCCATGTATCCTGAACATGGCAATAATTTACAGGATTTATTGATTAATGCTGATGCAGCGATGCTGACTTCAAAGTATCAAGGGCGAAATACTTTTTCTATTTTCAATTACAGTATTGACCAACAAGAAGCCAAAAGTCAGACCAAACTGATTAATGACTTATACAAAGCGGTCGAAGAGCAACAGTTTGTTTTATATTACCAGCCGAAATTCACCATTAAAGATCAGCGAATTTGTGGTGTGGAAGCGTTGATTCGTTGGAAGCATCCAAGTTTAGGTTTACTGACTCCAAATATGTTTATTAAAGGGGCAGAAAAGACTGGGCTGATTATTCAGATGGGCTATTGGGCTTTAGAGCAGGCTTGTAAACAACTGCAAATTTGGGAGCGAGATAAAGTTGAACTGTATCCAATCGCTGTGAATTTATCAGCAGTACAGTTTGAGCATAAGCATTTATTTAATAATTTAGAACATCTTTTTGATAAGTACAAAGTTAACCCGAATCATTTAATTATAGAAATTACAGAAAGCACGGCTATGCACCATATTGAGGGCAGTATTCGTACGCTTCAGCGCTTACGTGAAATGGGGATTCGTTTGGCGATTGATGATTTTGGTACAGGTCATTCTAGCTTTTTATATTTGAAAGATTTGCCTGTAGATGAGTTAAAGATTGATCGTGGTTTTATTCATGAGCTTTCTGTTGGTTCTAAAGATGAAATGATCTTAGAAAGTATTGTCCATTTGGCGATTCGGTTGGGGTTGGTCGTAACAGCAGAAGGTGTTGAAAGCCCGTTGCAAATGGAAATTTTATCCCGTTTAGGTTGCCAGCAGTTACAAGGCTATCTCTTGGGTATGCCTATGGATGTGAAGCGCTTGGAAGAGTTTGAGTATGCATCCTCGACCTATTTTAATTAGCTGTTTTGGCATTTGCAGTTCGGTTAGGGGGCTTTCTAACAGGGCTTGATAAAAGACAATAGAAGCCCAAGCGGTATTCGGATACAATTAGCCCAATTTAGAATTTCCTGTATAGCCTTTATTGATCGAGGCGATCATTCAGGCTATGTATCAATTGCAGATTTAATTTATGTTTAAAAATGAATTAGCCGCGCAAGTTGCGCAGCGTCGCACCTTTGCGATTATTTCCCACCCCGATGCGGGTAAAACCACCATGACCGAAAAACTATTGTTATGGGGACAAGCGATTCAGGTTGCGGGGATGGTAAAAAGCCGTAAATCTGACCGTGCCGCGACATCGGACTGGATGGAAATGGAAAAAGA
>NZ_DKIK01000039.1:0-3693 GCF_002454215.1 Acinetobacter sp. UBA6720 | reverse complement strand
GCTCAGCTATCTTTCTAATTTTTTTAAATAGGTTTCACATTTTGAAGCAGGGCCAAAATTATATTTTAAAGCGGTATTGGCTCTAGCTGTTGCATATTCAATACCTTGAATTTCACGCTGCTGAGCAAAAACTTGAATCGCAGGATGTAACTGTTCTGAGCAACTGGCATCGTTGCTAAAGTATTTTAAAGTCTTGGTATTGGAAAAATAAATTGCAGCAAACAATCGCCCATCTTTAAAAACAATCGCTGATGAAGCATCTAAACTGCTTCCAGACCGACCTTCATAATACAGAGCCTCATCTGTCTTTAGTAAATAGGGCGCTGAGTAATTATCGAAATTAGATTGAAATTTGGTGGTGTTTCAAAAAGTATGCTGACATTAAATGAAGCCATTATTGATGTAAAAAAAGGTTAAGTCGAAAGCTTTAAAATGGTTTTCAATCTTTTTTGAAAAATTACAACTCGTTCTAAAACCGCGCCTAATTCGATGCCTTATTTTGCAATTATTACCTTCAATACCTACAGTAAAAAATTTACCAATACTTTGCTCGCAGTTTTTAAAAGCAGTGATGAAACTGTCCCAATGATCACTTGCAATTCGGGTGTAGTGAATACCTAATTGTTTAAGCTTTGTCTTCAATCGTTGAACTGTAGCTAAGTCTCTTTTACCCCAAACATAAGCAACAATCTCACCTGTTTCTCGATGGTAGGCGTAAATAAGCCATTGTTTATTATTTTTATTTCCCACAAAAGTCCAAAACTCATCAACTTCAAGAGACTCATAATGACTTTGTTTAGGCTGAATTTGGTAGGTCGATTCGGTTAAAGTACGTAAAACTTTACCGATACTGATTCGCTCAACTTCAGCGATATCTCGTATACCACTACCTCTGACCATCAACTGTAATATTTTTCGAGTAATGCCTGAATTACATCCTAGATAGCTCAGAGCATGGTCACCAATAAACTGACGTTTACAGTCTTTGCACTGATAGTTTTGTTTCCCATCTACTTTGATGCCATTTTTCTTTATACTGTCACCGAGGCAGGTTGGACATTTGATTTCTAGAGTTATTCGCATTTCTCTATTTTATCAAAATTCAACCTGCTTTGTTTCAGCATACTTTTTGAAACACCACCCACGACGATTTTTAATTTCTAAAGCCTTGGCAAATAAGAAGGTGGTTAATATGGCAACCCCAGCTTCTACGCCAATCAATGTTTGATAACTTAGATAAATACTGGCAAGTGCTGCCACCACACCCAAGCCTGTCCATAACTTAGAAAATGGACGTAACTCAGTTTGACGAAAATGCAGGTATAAAGCGGTAATCGTAAGGAGCAATAGACCTGAAAGTACAATGGGTAAATACAAAACTTGAGCCAGTAAAATTAAACTCAAGCTGAGTAAAATGGCGAATTTGACTGATGCAGTAATGGTATTTTTCATACTTTAAGCCTGCGCCAACAATCGTTTAGCTTGTAATAATTGCTGCTCCCCGATTCCTTTTGGTAGTTCTGCATGGGGTAAAAGCAAACGATAAGCGCATTGTTGTTGCTCACATTGTTCAACCAATCCCATCATCAAACGCAACTTGTCCTCATGATCGCTGCTTGGCATATGTTGGTAGTCAATCTCGACACTATGTTGATCATCGTGCTGTTCAAACACTTTCACATAAAGACCCTGTCCCCGCGCCACCTGTTTCCAAGAAACAGCTTGGATCGAGTCACCTTGTCGGAAATTGCGTAACTCACGGAACTCATCAAACTCAAGTTCCTGTTTTTGCTGGCTGCGCTGTTGTTCCGTAGTAGGATATTCCGCACGCGGCGCAATCCATGACTGTTCTGTTAAATACAGATACGTCCATGCCCGCACCAGTCCAAACGGATAGACTGAAAATAGCTTAAGCGTCGGATAGACAAAAAGCCCGCGTGAATCAGGATGCAATTCGAGGGTATAACGATGCTGTAGATCACTCAACAGAATACGATCTATCTGTTCATCCACCTGAACCCACAAATAACGCGCTTGCAGTTGGCTTTGCTTGAAATAAATATCTAATCGTAAAGGCTGACCTACTTGCCCCAGTTCTGCATAAGAAACTTCAATCTCTAAGCCGTGTAATTGTTTAAAAGTAATGTAAAAACTGATACATAAAATGGCACTAATCAGAAAGCAAAAACCCAGAATCAAGTTGTTGGCATAATTCACCCCTGCAATAAAGGTGATTAAAATCAGCACCAGATATAAGTAGCCTTGCTGATAGATAAAAACCAACACATCCTTTTGCATCAGTGTTTTTTGACGGGTAAAATTAAACCTTTTTTTTGTCCATTTTGCCCAGAATGACTGAATCACATTAAGTTTCCTTGCAATTAACTGATACTAATCTGTCGCATCAGTTGAGCAGTTTCAGATTCACTTAATCCAATTCGATGTGCAGTCACTGCAACAAAAACTGCTTGTACATCATCTGCCGTGACAAAACTACGCTGCTCAATTAAAGCATGCGCTTGTGCAGCTTTTTTCAATGCCAGCAGCCCGCGAGTCGATAAACCATGCCGCCCTTTACGACTTTCTTGTGCCAAATCTAGCAGATAATCCATCACCACATCACCCACATAAACTTGCTGTACTAGATGTTGTAATTGCAGTATTTCATCTTGCTGGAACACTTGCGCCAAGGTTGAAATTAGAACTTGCCGTGAATCTTGCTGCAACAAGAGCTTTTCAGCCGAGCGTGAAGGATAACCCAACGATAAACGCATGAGAAAACGGTCTAGCTGTGACTCAGGCAAAGCATAGGTTCCACTCTGGAATAGCGGATTTTGTGTAGCAATGACCCAAAATGGTTGAGGTAAAGCATAACGCACGCCATCTACCGTCACCGCACCTTCTTCCATAGCCTCAAGTAAAGCACTCTGGGTTTTGGGGCTACAGCGATTGATTTCATCCGCCAGTAAAATCTGGGTAAAAATCGGACCTTGTTTAAATTCAAACAGATGTTCTTTTTGGTTAAACATATTTACGCCAATGACATCACTGGCCAGCATGTCGTTGGTAAACTGAATACGTTGAAATTGTAATCCCGCAATGTGTGCCAAAGCACTGGAGAGTGTGGTTTTGCCTAATCCTGGTAAATCTTCAAACAAGACATGCCCACCAGCCAGTAAGCAACTCAGCGCCAATTTGGTCTGTTGGTGTTTATCGAGAATAATTTGATTAATTTGAGTCAGAAATGCCTGAATCTTAGTGGCATTGGCTTGAATCGCAGCCTCAATTTTTCGTGTATCTTCTGCAAAGTGCTGTTCAGTTTTCTGTTTTGCCCAAATCACAAATCTTCCCCAATAAAAAACGGCGCATGCTTAACATACACCGTTTTCTACTTTTTCCAAAGGAATCAGTAACTTTCTAAAAAATACTCAACATGGACACTTCTTCAAATTCCCGCCCGCAGTAGGATAACGAGCATCCACACAATGGCGATAAAAGGTCTTGGCATCCATAGGGGTTAAATCAGGATGATGCTTTTTCATGTGCTCCAGATAATGATTGTAATCAGGCACCCCCACCATCAAGCGAAAACTCTGCTGTAAGCGCTGCCACAAGGTTGCGATTCGAGACCAATTTTTTGGATTTAGAATCAAGTCCTTCTGCGACATGATGGTCATCTTGATGATTTTCACG
>NZ_DKIK01000001.1:0-33944 GCF_002454215.1 Acinetobacter sp. UBA6720 | reverse complement strand
TTTGCTGGTGAACTTCGCTAAACACATGGCACAAGAAGGATGGAGTGTTCAGCGTTTACTGAGAATTATTCAGGTCAATTTATTTGAAAGGAAACTTTTAAGGTCACTCTTTGTGCCTGATAAAAAATGGCGAAAACAAGAAGAACCTCAATTGAGGTTCTTCTTGTGATATTTGTGGGACAGCAGTGACCCGAAAGTAGCCTTTTCAATATCGAAAGATAAATAATTAAATGGACCAGTCTTGGATTTCCCATGCCTGATCTTTAGCCAATGCTTCCAAACGATCATCAGGATTAATAGCTATCGCATGGTCGGCGTATTCCAGTAAAAAACGATCATTAATAGAGTCCGAATACGCCCAAGACTCGCTGACATCACGCCCTGCCAGCCACTGATCTAAACGCGTCAATTTACCTTTTTGGTAGCACGGCGTATTTATCACTTTGCCCGTGTATTTGCCATCAACCACTTCAGCATTGGTTGCAATGATTTCGCTAATCCCAAACTCGCGAAAAATTGGGGCGGTAATAAAGTCTGAAGTGGCCGTGATCCCAACCAAAGCATGCCCTGCCTCTTTGTGACGTTGAATGGCTTGAAAACCATCAGGACGCATTTGCGGGCGAATCACTTTTTGCATGAATAACTCATGCAGTTCAGTGAGGTAGGTATTGTCATGTTGAGTTAAAAATTCAAACACAAATTCATTATAAGCAATCGGGTCGAGTTGCCCTGCTTTGTAATCTTCATAAAATTTATCGTTCATGGCACGATGGCGAACTGGATCAACCAAGCCCTCATTCACCAAAAACTCTCCCCAAGAATGATCCGAATCGGTGTTTAACAAGGTGTGATCGAGATCAAATAGTGCCAATTTCATGAAAATACTCGTAAAAACTGAAATTTAAGAAAAAATTTGTAAATCTATCTCCGCTAGTCGATAGAAATTCGTTAAGATCATAGCAATTTTAACATTTTTAAACTTTGCTTTTTTCGAGTTGGATACAGAAATAAAAATCCCCGATCGCAAAGTCATAAATTACACAATATTTAGGTAGCCAAATGATCGATTCGGAAGGTTTCCGACCCAATGTCGGGATCATTTTGGCAAACGAGTTTGGACAAGTTTTATGGGCAAAACGCATTGGACACAATGCTTGGCAATTTCCACAAGGAGGTATCCAATATGGAGAAACCCCTGAACAGGCACTTTATCGTGAGCTGAGAGAAGAAGTTGGCTTACTGCCCGAACACGTCCAAATAGTAGCGCAAACTAAAGGTTGGCTGCGTTATCGTTTGCCGCACCGATACATTCGTACAGATTCCGATCCCGTATGTATTGGACAAAAACAAAAGTGGTTTTTACTCAAACTCACTGCCCCCGCTCAGAATATTCGTTTGAATTTGTCTGATCCGCCCGAGTTTGACCAATGGCAGTGGGTCAGCTATTGGTACCCACTGGGGCAAGTGGTGAATTTTAAACGCGATGTATACCGCAAAGCGATGGTGGAGTTGTGCAATCAGCTCCCTCAAAAAAAGCCTTAAAAAATCTAGACGTCCTACAGATTTTTTAAGGTTCTCTTGTTATAAATAAGTTGGACGCACTTTTTTTTTTGGAGTAGATGCGATGTCGAATATGCAACTGGATACCCTTAGACGTATTGTGCAAGAAATCAATGCGTCCACCAGTTTGCATGAATCACTCGACATTATGGTCAACCATGTGGCCGAAGCCATGCACGTTGACGTTTGCTCCATTTATTTATTGGACGAGCGTAATCAACGTTATTTGTTGATGGCATCGAAAGGTTTGAACCCCGATTCAGTCGGCCATGTTTCACTACATACCAGTGAAGGCTTGGTCGGCCTAGTCGGACAACGCGAAGAAATTGTCAACCTTGACAATGCCCCGAAACATGAACGTTTTATGTACTTACCTGAAACAGGTGAGGAAATTTATAACTCGTTCCTTGGCGTACCCGTCATGTACCGCCGTAAAGTCATGGGCGTGCTTGTAGTGCAAAATAAAGAGCCTCAAGACTTTAGTGAAGCGGCTGAATCCTTCCTTGTCACCCTCTGTGCACAACTTTCAGGGGTCATTGCGCACGCACATGCCGTGGGCAATATCGACGTTTTTCGTAAGCCCAGCAATTTACCCGCTTACAAAACTTTCCAAGGCGTCCCTGGTTCAGGTGGAATTGCATTAGGCCGTGCTGTCATTCTTTACCCACCTGCAGATTTGGCGGCTGTTCCTGACCGTGAAGCCGATGATATCAGTGAAGAATTAGCCCTACTGGATCGTGCCCTGACCTCAGTGCGTGATGAAATCAAATCGCTTGATGACAAGATGCAAGACGCCCTTATGGCTGAAGAACGTGCCCTGTTTAGCGTGTTCTTACGCATGTTGGATGAAAATGCGCTACCTGCTGAAATTAAAGAGCAAATTCGCGAAGGTAACTGGGCACAAGGTGCAGTACGTATCGTCATTGATAACCATATTGATCTGTTTGAACAAATGGAAGATGACTACTTACGTGAACGTGCGGCAGATTTAAAAGATTTAGGTCGACGTATTTTGGCCTATTTGCAAGAAGCGGATTCAAGTCACCGTGAACTTACCGATGAAAGTATTCTGATTGGAGAGGAAATTTCAACCGCAGCTTTGGTTGAACTTCCTGTCGATAAAATTGCTGCGATTGTCACCACAGAAGGTGCCATGAACTCGCATATGGTGATTGTGGCACGTGCTCTCGGCATTCCAACCGTTGTGGGGGTGACTGAACTACCGATTAATACACTCGATGACGTTGAAATGATTGTCGATGCGCATCAAGGTCGGGTCTTTATTAATCCACCTCGCCGTCTACGTACCCGTTATAAAGAGATTCAAAAAGAAGAAGAGCAAATTGCCAAAGACTTAAAACAGTATGAAACCAAAGATGCCATCACCCCTGATGGTGTCGCAGTCAAACTGTTTGTCAATACTGGTCTAATGATTGATGTGGTGCGCGGTGTACAACGCGGAGCCAAAGGTGTTGGTCTATATCGCTCCGAAATTCCATTTATGCTCCGTGACCGCTTCCCTGGCGAAGAAGAACAACGTGCGATTTATCGTCAGCAGTTGAGCCACTTCGCCAACAAACCCGTGGTGATGCGTACACTCGATATTGGCGCCGATAAAGACTTACCTTATTTCTCCATTGAGGAAGAAAACTCCGCACTGGGCTGGCGCGGCATTCGCTTTACGCTCGACCACCCTGAAATTTTCTCTTCACAAATTCGTGCCATGCTTAAAGCCAGTATTGGTTTAAATAACCTGCATATTTTACTGCCGATGGTCACCAGTGTCAGTGAAGTAGAAGAAGCGCTGTACCTTCTTGAGCGTGACTGGGTCGCAGTGCAAGAAGAGGAACAAGTAAAAATCACCAAACCGAAAATTGGTATTATGGTTGAAGTTCCAAGCGTGCTGTTGCAAATAGATGAGTTTGCCGAATTGGTTGACTTTTTCTCGGTCGGCTCAAACGATTTAACCCAATATTTACTGGCAGTCGATCGAAACAATCCACGGGTTGCTAACGTTTATTCACATTTCCATCCTTCAATTTTGCGTGCACTGACTCGCTTAGTCAAAGAGTGTCATAAGTACAACAAACCAGTCAGCATTTGTGGAGAAATGGCAGGAGACCCTTTATCTGCGATCTTACTGATGGCAATGGGCTTTAATACGCTGTCGATGAGCTCAAGTAACATTCTGCGTGTACGCAAAGCTATTTGTCATGTGCCGATGCCTGACGCGATTGAACTCTTAGAACACGCATTGAAAATGAGTAATCCACTCATTGTAAAAAGCCAAATGGAATATTATTTTAAAACACACGGTTTAGGCGATATGGTCAAATCAGCGACACGTATTGTGACGGCTTAGAAGCCTTTAAACACAAAAAAGAGGCATTAAAAAAGGGAGATAATCATCTGAATATCTCCCTTTTTTGTGCTTGTCATAGCCTCGTTTTGCATTTTTCTTTCGGTCTACAAAGACTTGGCTTTGGTTGACTTCATGCATGTGTTTTGCCACGAAGTTGTGAATCACAACTTTTGGCGCAGCTTTCTTCTTTGCCATTTTCCCACCTAACTGAACGGATGATATCGCATAGGATATGGCTGGAATTTTACGCTTTTTTGTATACTTTACAAGCGACTTTCATGTCATTTCTGTCTCTTAGCGTAGCCTATTTTTAAAGAGATAGCTCATACAACTATTTAAGCGCCGTAACTTGTATCTGCTGAAACATACACTTAAAAATAAAATTGATCTAACAATAAAATGATTGCAATCAAAATCATCAATGCACCAGAGACTCGACTCACGATCATAGCTGCATGAGGACGTGTTGCTAAAACTCTTTGCGCACTAAACCCGACCAAAAAGTAAACCGCTGCACAACTAACCAGATGGATTCCTGCCAATAAAATAATCTGAGAAGTTGCCGATACGGCAGATTTTGGATCAATAAAAGGTGGCAACAACGCTAGAAATAAAAGCAGGACTTTCGGATTTAAACCACTCAAATACACCCCACGAATGTACCAAGATTTAGAGGAAGTCAATGCCACCTGATCACGACTAATACTTGCAGGACGCATCGACAAGTTCAAACCCATCCAAAGCAGATACAGTGCCCCAATAGCTGTAAGCACTTGAAGTAACATTGGCTGACTCGCAACCAAAGTTCCAACACCAGCCGCAACAGTCAAAGCCGCCATCAAGTGTCCAGTTAATAGCCCCGTCACCGCAGGTAAGACTCTTTTACCTTGGATTCCTGAAGAAATCACATAAGCCCAATCTATACCTGGTGTGATCACGAAAAGTATAGAAACGCTCCAAAACGCAATCAAAATGCTGAGTGACATCCCTTTCCCCTTTTATCGGTTATCGTTGTTAAAATTTGGGGAGTTGATCATTCAAACAGCCTCAAATAATTTTGAAAGGATATCCTTTAGGCTCTAAAATGTGCTTTCAAATCTTTGTGCAATAACGGCTAAAAAAGGGAGATTCTTCCACATGGATAAAATTGATAAGAAGATTCTTGCTGAACTACAAGCAGATGGACGTTTATCGGTTACTGAGTTAGCAAATAAAGTTGGATTGAGTCTTTCACCCTGTCATCGACGAGTCAAAGCCTTAGAAGATGCGGGTATTATCAAAGGCTATCGTGCACAGCTCGATTTTTCTCAGTTGGGTTTAAATTTTTCGACCATTGTTTTTGTCACACTCAAAAATGGCGATAAAAATTCAGTGCTCAGCCTTGAAGAGGCTATTTTGCAGATTCCTCAAATTGTAAAAGCGCAACGGCTTTTTGGTGACCCCGACTACTTACTGCATGTTGTCACCTATGACTTGGAAAGTTATCAAAAACTCTATGATGAACAACTGTCAGCACTCCCCAATGTGCAACGCCTGATTTCCACTATGGTCATGAAAAATATTATTTCGAATCGGAGTGTTTTATTCTAAAAAGAACACTATACAGTGGTATCCACCCCACCATTCAGTGAGAAACGTCATACAACGCAATACTTACCCTAGTTCGATGGATGAGCTGAACGACAAAAGACCAATCCAACCTAAAGGTAAATGAGCCAAGCCATACTACGCGTATGAAGAGAAAAAGTTCTATTTACGAATGCTGAAAATTTATACGCAACTTATCTTATTTTTCACTATTGTTTATATTTGTTTCCTTCTTTAAAAGCGCTAAATTAATACTTAACTCGATATAAAATAAGAGCATCATCATGCCATTAGAAAAAGACAAAGATGCAACTATTGTGGTCAACGACACCCCTGACCAAGAAAAGTACGAATTCTTAAAAGAGAAGATTCGTTATAAACAAGCTTTACGCGAAAATTCAAAAAAAATTGACCATCAAAAAGTTCGACTGAATATTCAAGCGGATGCTCTTCCCAGTAAAACCTTTTTTATTATGAATGCCTTGGCGGCCATCATTGCAGGTTATGGCCTGCTTTCAAACTCGGCTGCGGTAGTGATTGGCGCGATGCTGGTGGCGATGATGTTAGGGCCGATTTCAGGTATCGCTTTGGCTTTAATTGACAACCGCCTTTTACTGTTTAAAACCGCGCTGTCCACTTTACTCCTTGGCATTGCCATGATTTATAGCATTGGAATCGTGATTGGTTTAGTAAACTATGACCTGCCTATGACCAATGAGATTCTATCGCGCACGCAGCCAACCATTTTAGATTTGATGATTGCTTTAGCAGGTGGTGCAGCAGGAGCTTTTGCTTCGGTTTCACCTCGGTTGTCTGTAGCAGTCGTTGGTGTCGCCGTTGCCACTGCTTTGGTTCCGCCCTTGGTGGCCAGTGGGATTTTATTTGCACATATGGAATGGAAAAATTCAGCCAATGCTTTTTTACTAGCGGTGACCAATATCTTTGCCATTCAGATTAGCTCATCTTTAGTCCTTTGGATTGCAGGCTTTAGACGTGGTTCCAGCGAAGAAGTGCAGAGTAATGTCAAAGAGTTTCTCAAACGTAATGCTATTAGCTTAATGTTCTTGGCGCTCTTAGGGATTTATCTCTCCTTTAATTTTTATACTCTGCTCAATGCTCGACTATATGAAAGCAGTACTGAAACAACCATCAGTACTGCGCTGAATCATGATAATAATATTATTGATACGATCCAATTCGATAAAAGAGATGATTTCACTTTAGTCCGTGTCTCTATCCGTGGCGATATCCCGCCTAGCCCTGCACAAATTGCAACACTCAATCAGAAACTTTCGTCAGACTCAAACAATAAACCCAGTATCGTCCAAGTCCGTTTTATTCCGATTGATATTATTCAGGCTGAGGACAGCCCCAACGTCAAACTCGAACAACATGAGGCGCAAAAACTTTCAGTACAATAATGTGCCTTAAACCGCAAATGCTCTATGTAGCAGTCGTTCTACGTCGGGTTGTTTCATCTCAAGCATCCCGACAACCCGACCATGAAATGGACTATAACGGCTTTGAATAAAACCATCAGCCACATAGTCTGGTGCATGCCGTTTTAGCAGGACTGCTTGAGTCAAAATCACCAGCCTACTGACCAAACTGCGCCCCATAAATTGCAGCTCTTCAGGTGCCTGCTGGAATAATTTAAATAGACTTTGTAGCTCTTGCTTCAACTGGTCATCTTGCATCGCGGTGGATGCTAAATCTTGAAACAAGATCTCAATCGACTCTACATCACGGCTGATGGCACGCAATACATCCAAACACATGACATTACCCGAACCTTCCCAAATAGTATTGACTGGGGCTTCTTTAAAAATGCGCGCCATGATGCCGTTGTCGACATAGCCATTGCCCCCAAAGACTTCCATCATCTCGCCAGTCAACTCAACTGCACGCTTACATACCCAGAACTTCGAAGCTGGGGTCATAATGCGTTTCCATGCTACGGACAATGCGTCATCCGCTTCATAGCAATGTGCAAGATGGAAACTAAGTTGCATCGCCGCTTCCGTTTCTAAGGCCAAATCTGCCAATACCGCTTGCATCAAAGGCTGCTGTGCTAAGTGTTTGCCAAAAGCTTTGCGCTGACGGGTATAAACAATACATTGCACCAAGGCTTGCCTAAGCATGGCAGTACTGCCTACGGAACAGGTCAGACGGGTGTAATTCGCCATTTCAATAATGGTGGGAATACCGCGTCCAGCCTCCCCAATCATAATGCCCCACGCGTCTTTAAATTCGACTTCGGAACTGGAGTTGCTACGGTTGCCCACTTTGTCTTTTAAGCGTTGCACATGAATTGGGTTCTTGCTGCCATCCTCTAGCCAACGTGGCACAAAGAAACAGGCCAAACCATCTTGTTCCGTCTTTGCCACCACCAAATGTGCATCACACATCGGTGCAGAGAAAAACCATTTATGCCCTGTGAGCAAATAGGCTTGTCCACGCCCCGACTCTGCGACAGGTACTGCAATGGTTTCATTGGCACGTACATCCGAACCGCCTTGTTTCTCAGTCATGCCCATCCCTAGCCAAATTGATTTTTTCTGGCTGATGGGCACATCACGTTCATCGTATTCGGTCGAAAGTAACTTATCGCCGATTTTGGCCCACAGTTCAGGCTCACGTTGAATCAGTGGAATACTGCCCAAAGTCATCGAATTTGGGCACAAGTTTCCACACTCGACCTGCCCTGCCAAATAAAAACGTGCTACCCACTCGACCCATTTTGAGGATGAATTCGGATGATTAAACGGATGTGCATGGGTATCGAACTGACGGTTCAGTCCCATCCATTTATGCCATGCAGGGTGAAACTCGATAAAGTCTTTACGGCGTCCGCGAGCATCGAAGGCATGTAATATGGGCGTATGCCTATTGGCCAGATCAGCATAATCATAATATTCCGCAGAGCCGATGACTTTCCCCATCTCTGTGAGTCTTGCCTGATCCTGACTGCCATAACGGGCCAATATTTTTTGTAAAACGATATCAGTTTCAAACAGATTGTAATTTTCCAGTTCATCAAACTGATTGCTGATTTGATGGGTCATCCCTGTCGTATTCATATCACTTTGCTCTTGTTATGCTGTGCTTTTCATTTCAGTATAGAGAAAAATTGAGTCTGCCATGTTCAGCTTTGTGCTATGAAGAATCCTGAGATCCAAGTCCGCCGTAGACCGCGCCAGTCGCGAGCTAAACTCACCCAAGAAGCGTTGCAAGAAAGTTTTGTTCGGCTTTTGCATGAGTGTCATGCACATGAAATTACCATTCGGGAAATTACCGATGTGGCAGGTGTCGGTTTAGGGACTTTTTATGAGTACTTTTCAAAGAAGGAAGATTTGGTTGCATTAACCATTCATCAGCACGTAAAAACCAATGCGGAGCAACTAAAAAGTTATGCACAAAGCCTGATAGAGTTATCCACAAAATCAACTTTTGAAGACTATTTACAACAAATTATTCACTTTCAGCTCAAACAGATTCAGACTCGACAGTTTCTCTGGGCGCAGACTTTTTTGCTGGAACGGCAGGTTTCAAACATTGAAAGCTATCGAAAGAGTTATGAAATGATGGTGCAAATGTGGCGCAGTATCCTTGAGCCTTATGTTGATGATGCAGAGCAACTCAAGCAATTGAGTTTAAATGTGCAACGTGTGTGTTATGGCTTTGTGTCTCAGACATTATTGGTTGAACCAGAGTTTGAGGAGTGGGATGCGCTTGAAAAAGATATTGTTCAAAGTTTAGGAAAACTTAAGTTTGAATAAAAATAGCTTTTTTTAACTTAAAGATCCTTTTTGATTGGCAAAACATAACTAAACTGCTTACAAAAAATACTATTTGTCTAAAAATTGCTTTCCCATGATTTTCTATGCTTACCTTTAAATTATAAATTACTGATATATAAAATAATATTTAAATTAGGTTCATATAAGCCCTATTATCTAAAATGGAATCAATATTTCAGGGTATTCCTTGGAATTTTGTATCGTTTAATTCTTATGGTTTAATAACAATATCGTTAAAAAATTATAAAAAATAAATGAAAGCATTAATCACAGTAGGTTGTAAAACAGATCATGGTGGAATCATTGTTTTAGGTGACTCATCTTTTTTAGTCGAAGGTAAGGCAGTACATCTTGATGGTATGACTCATTTTTGCCCTAAATGTAAGGTTCAATCACGTGCAATAGCATCTAATCAAGGTTTTATAGTCGTGGATGGAAAAAGCATTGTTGCTGTTGGTGATACCTCTAGTTGTGGATCAAAATATTTAAAAATTTCTGATTTAGCTGTGATGAGTAGTGGGACTAGTAGTCCAAAAATTGTATCTAATAATACTAATAGTTTTGTAGCTGAACCTAATTTTAAATACGGAAAAAAATTTGTACTACAGGATGAGTTAACAGGAGAACCTTTAGCTAATGTATGTTATGAAATATACATGAATGGTGAAACTTTCCACGGTAAAACGGATAAAGAAGGGTTTACTCATTTTATTACTAGTGAAACAGAAGAAGAACTAGAAATAAGAATAATTTTAGAGGATCATGAACATGGCGAATAGAGTAACAGGCAGAGGAAATCCTAAAAATACTGTTTTAAAGAGTATAACTTCTAAATTACAAAAAATAGATGCAGAGATGAAAAATCAAGCTGCTACTATTATTAAAGTCGGAAGTAAAAGACTGTTAACTTCTGGTGAAATAGCTATGTCTCGCCTGATTTTTAAAGATGCAATTGATTACTCTAAGGTCTGGATACATTTAGGTGGCTTAATACATACAAAAACTGGTAATGCCATGACGCCTGCTGGGGAAATCTATTTACCGAAAGATGATTACTTAAAAACACCTGACTATAGTAAGGCTTTAGGTCAAGACAGACATTGGTTTATTCATGAAATGACCCATGTTTGGCAATATCAAATGGGAGCATCAACAGGTTGGCTTGGGATAAACCAATTATGTAAAGGAGGATATACTTCGGAGGTCAATTCTGTTGACTCGGACAATGAGTTAGAAGCCTATGACACGGACTTAGGAGGTCGAGATTTAAATAAAAAATTTCAAGATTTTAACTTTGAACAACAAGGTAGAATTATTGAGTTTTGGTTTGATGCTTGTTATTTACAAAAAGTTAATCCCCAACGGGATCATCATCAAAAAAGTTTACAATTATTAGGCTATGTTGAGAAAATATTAAGAGATTTTTTACTTAACCCCTCAAATAAAAATTTATTACCGAAATCGTGATTATGAAAAAAATAATATATAGTTTTGTAGCAATGGTGCTTATAGGTTGTAATCAGCAGAGTCGAGATCTTAATACAAAAATTATTGATAATAATTTATGTATTTTTACAAATGAATCTAGAGACTATGGAAATGACAGTTTTTTAGTTGAAACAGGAAAAATTGACTATTCTAAAGAATATCAAAGTGAATATATGAAATCGTATAAAGACACTAAATTCCCCATTAATGAAAAAATCTGTGTACTCATTCCGTTAACTAAAATAGAGAAAAATGTAGCTTATACGATTACTTTAAGTACTATTAACAAAAAATTTAGCTCTCAAATTTGTATTTTAGAAAATAACAGCGGTATTAGTATTAAACAGGTAGAGGCTGGAAAAAGCACATGTGAATAACTCCTATCGCATTAATCCACTTTAAAATCAACATAATACACGCTATACTAACCTAAACTTGTAAATCAAATAATATCAACATCTTATGATCTATAAAAAAACCGCCCTTATGGGCAGTTTTTTATTTCAATCAAACTACTTCACATCAAAACGGTCTGCATTCATTACTTTCACCCAAGCGGCAACAAAGTCTTTTACAAACTTCTCTTTGTTATCATCTTGCGCATAAACTTCCGCATATGAACGTAAAATCGAGTTCGAACCAAAGACTAAGTCTACACGTGTTGCCGTCCATTTGGTTACCCCTGTCGCACGCTCCACGATTTCATAACGGTTTTTACCCACAGGTTTCCAGTTGTATTTCATGTCGGTTAAGTTCACAAAGAAATCATTACTCAGTACCCCTACGCGATCTGTCAACACACCTTCTGGTGTACCTGCATAGTTCGTACCAAGTACACGCATACCACCAACCAATACCGCCATTTCAGGCGCAGTCAAACCGAGTAATTGTGCACGGTCTAACAGCATTTCTTCAGGTTGTACGCTGTAATCTTCTTTGACCCAGTTACGGAAACCATCATGCTTAGGCAATAAGTCTTCAAAAGAATACACATCAGTTTGCTCTTGAGTCGCATCGCCCCGTCCGGCAAGGAACGGAACTTTGATATTCACACCCGCAGCATGCGCCGCTTTTTCAACAGCTGCCGTTCCACCTAGTACAATCAAGTCCGCAATACTGACTTTTTTCGCAAGACCTGCCTGAATTTCTTCAAGTTTCGCCAAAACTTTGGCTAAACGCTCTGGCTCATTACCCACCCAGTCTTTTTGTGGCGCAAGACGGATACGCGCCCCATTGGCGCCACCACGGTAGTCTGAACCACGGAAAGTACGCGCACTGTCCCAAGCAGTATTGATCAATTCAACCGAAGTTAAACCACTATTCAGCAGTTTCGCTTTTAACTCTTCTATTTCAGCTTCAGACAAAACATAATCGACCGATGGAATTGGGTCTTGCCAAATAAGGTCTTCACTCGGAACATCTGCACCTAAGTAGCGGGATTTTGGTCCCATATCACGGTGCGTCAGCTTATACCAAGCACGCGCAAACACTTCCGCCAAATAAGCTGGGTCTTTATAGAACCGCTCTGAGATTTTGCGGTATTCAGGGTCTATTTTTAATGCCATATCAGCATCAGTCATCATTGGGTTACGGCGTACATTTGGGTTATGCGCATCAATAGGTTTGTCTTCCTCTTTGATGTTAATCGGCTCCCATTGTTTCGCACCCGCAGGACTGGTGGTTTTTTCCCATTCATAAGTGAACAACAGATAGAAAAATTCGTTATCCCATTTGGTTGGGTGAGTCGTCCAAGCCCCTTCTAAACCACTGACCATGGTGTTCGCACCATTGCCTGTGCCTTCGGAGTTATGCCAACCAAGACCTTGAAACTCCACGTCAGCGCTTTCGACATCTGCCCCTAAGTTTTCAGCTTTACCATTCCCGTGGGCTTTCCCTACGGTATGACCACCCGCAGTCAATGCCACGGTTTCTTCATCATCCATTCCCATACGGTCAAAAGTGACACGCATGTCTTGTGCAGTACGGAGGGGATCTTGAACGCCATCAACCCCTTCTGGATTGACGTAGATCAAACCCATTTGTACCGCAGCCAATGGATTTTCAAGCGATTTACGGTCTTGGTCATTGGCATAACGGTTTGCTGTTGGTGCCAGCCATTGGCGCTCTTCGCCCCAGTAAATATCTTTTTCAGGTGCCCAAATATCTAGACGACCACCACCGAAACCAAAGGTTTTCAGACCTGCTTCTTCATAAGCTACGGTCCCTGCGAGAATGATTAAATCGCCCCATGAAATTTTATTGCCATATTTACGTTTGACTGGCCAGAGTAAGCGACGGCCTTTATCGGTGTTGACGTTATCAGGCCAACTGTTGAGGGGGGCAAAACGTTGGTTACCCGTGTTGGCACCGCCACGTCCATCTTGTTTACGGTAGGAACCCGCCAAGTGCCATGCGGTACGGACAAACATCCCAATGTAGCTACCATAGTCAGATGGCCACCATTCTTGGCTGCTGTTGATGAGTTCGCGTAGGTCTTGTTTCACCGCTTCTAAATCTAATGATTTGAATGCTTTTGCATAGTCAAAATCAGGATCCATCGGGTTGGTTTTTTTATCGTGTTGCGACAGGATGTCTAGATTGAGCGCATTGGGCCACCAATCAGAATTATTGGTGCTGGCTAAACTCGTTTGTCCACCGTCTTTCTGGTGAAATGGACAACCTGATGCTTGCATATTCTGTGTCATGTCGAGCTCCAAATTTGATCATCAAATTATGATTATCATGAACCGTTTAAAGTATTTATTACTTTTCTAACATAGCCCTTTTTTATGACAATCTAAAGCGAGTTTTACGAATAAAAACAATCGGATTATTCCATGTAAATATTTAAGAAAGAAAGATTTTTAACTTTTCAACAAGATAGAAGTCGATGAAAAAACAACAGCAAGAAAAGCCTTTAATGCGGAGTTAATGGGCATTTTCAATTGAGTTTATCGTTTAAAAATTAGACGATTCCTACCAGCAATCAGTGCAGCTCAGGTTGAGTAAAAATCAAACAATAAAAAAGGCATACTTTCGGTTTTTAGATTTTTTTTGAAAGATATTTTAGTGATGTCGTTATGGTCTCGGTGATGACTGTATTTTGCCAGCCATCACCTAATCTTTACATAAAGTGCCCATTACACGCTTAAGCGTCGACCTTCTCTTAAGCAAACAAACGGATTCATCAGCTTCGAACTATTTTTCATCGCCACTTTCAAATCCATCTCAGGTTGCTCACGACTTTCATCAGTCAGCTGAAAGGTGCGATAGTGAATGGCCATCGAGCATTTAGCATGCAGGTCTTTATGTGCTTGAAAGGCATCTTGTGGATTCATATGCATATAGCGCATGAGCTCACGCGGTTCATACGCCCCGATAGGCAGTAGTGCAATTCGCGGTGCGCCAAAACGCTGATGCAGCTCTTTAAAGTGCGGCGAATAACCTGTATCCCCCGCAAAATAAGCATAGTCAGCGCCACAGTGAATAGTAAACCCGCCCCATAACGCACGGTTTTGATCACGTAGTCCACGTCCAGAACCATGCTGTGCTGGGGTATAGACCAATTTCAAATCATGCAAGCGTGCTGACTGCCACCAATCCATTTCCAACACTTGTAAATGCTTGGGTAAATACCATCCATTGCCCAAACCCGTATAAATGGGCATGGCGAAACGTTCATACAACCAGTTCAGACTGGCTATATCCATATGGTCATAGTGATTGTGGCTCAAAAGCACCGCATGGATGGTCGGCAAATTTTCTAGGGCAATCCCCGCAGGCATGACACGGCGTGGCCCTCGCCCTTGCTTCGGACTGACATGTTCCGCCCACACAGGATCGGTCAATAAATTATAAGGGCCAATCTGGAGCAATACCGTGGCATGCCCCACAAACCAAACTTGCCAATCATTTAAATCGGCATGAGGACGGTCTTGCGGTAGACTTTTTTTATCGGCATGAAAATGCGCATATTCTTGTGCTAAATCGACATTCCATGTCGAAGACTTACGTTTCATCAACCATTTCAGTAAATCGCCACGACTACGCCCTTCGGGTCGACGAACCGAATTGAAAAAGCGTGTCCCGTTATAATGGTCGGAGTGTAGAAACTGAAATTCAGGTTGTCGCCACGTATGGGACATCGTATTTTCAGTCAGAATTTGATAATGGAGTTCAGTTGATTTTGGCTTCATTTAACGTCGTTATCTTTATTGCAATACACCAGTAACAGGACCAGTTTTGAAAACTGACCTCTACCTTAACCTATTCCAAGCGTCCTTGCATTCGCTCTAACCACACTTTTTTTGATTGTGGTTTAACAAAGAGTGCCACAATTTCAGGATGATTTTGTTTAATTTTTGCTTCAATTCGATTGACACAGGCTTCTATCTCATCGGTAGTCAGGTGATCTTCAAACTCCACGCTCAATGAGGCCAAAACCTGTTTGGCACCCATTTGTTCGGTCAATAAGCCATTGGCCGACAGTACGCCTTCATCGTCTTGGGCAATTTTTAAGATGTTTTGCCGTACATGCACGTCTGCGGTTTCCCCTAGGAGCAAGCCTTTGGTTTCTCGTGCCAAAAGAAAAGCTGACACCGCCAGAACCAGCCCAATCAGGATGGACGCTACTCCATCCAATTCAGGCAGATCTAAACGATGTGCCAAATAAATACCCAAAAAGGCAATCAACAGTCCAATCAATGCAGCAGAGTCTTCAAACAAAACGGTAAACGTGGTGGGATCTTTACTGCGTCGAAAAGCCTCAAAATAACCTTGCTGACCTTTCGCTTTACGAAACACTTTCAGGGCAACACACCATGACGCCCCCTCACTTACAAATGCAAAACCAAGTACAACATAATTGATGATCGGATTTAAAATCGGTTCAGGGTGTAAAATGTGCATGATCCCATTATACATAGAGACCAATGCCCCTAAGGCAAACACCATAAGAGATACAATAAAGGCCCAAAAATACAGCTCTCGCCCATAGCCAAAAGGATGATTAAAATTGGCAGGTTTATTCGACTTTTTTAGCCCATATAACAATAAAATTTCGTTTAAGGTATCTACAACAGAGTGAATCGCTTCACTCAACATGGCAGAACTATTGGTCAGATAAGCTGCTATAAACTTCACCAAGGCAATCGCTAAATTACCTATGAGTGCGGCATAAACCACCAGTTTATTTGAATCTGCCATATCGACTTTTAGCCCAAGCTGTATTCTATTTATGTTTTTATCATATCGAAATTTAGTGGCGCATAGCGCAGGTTTTTGTAGTTCATAAATAATAAACAGACCTAAGCAAACCTTGGTCTGTTTAAATACACCCATTTAAGTGCAAAGCTTTAAATCTCAGGCAATTTTACGTAAATCCTGCAACACGTCTAAATGTTTTTCTGCATCAAAGATGACTTGTTTGCCAATCATTTTTTTCAAATGTCGCATGTCTTTGGCTGCATTCACTGTAATTCCCCCCACGATAACACCATCGGTCACTCCAAACAGAACAAACGAAGAGGCTGCACGGAGTTCAGGTCGAATTTCGCCACGAACAATCCACTCTGCTGCGGCCATATCACCAACAAACTGATAGTTAATATCGAGCTGATCCGTCCAAAACCATGCAGGATTTGCTTTTGGATGCTCTACACTCATCACGTGACGGGCAAAAATTCCAGCCTGTAAATTGGCATTTTCCCATGTTTCCACACGACGGTACTGACCATCAGCACGAAGTTGGGTCGCGACATCACCCGCAGCATAAATATCTGGATGTGAAGTTTGGCAGTGTTCATTCACTTGAATGGCACTATCAACCGCTAAACCAGCATCGACTGCCAGTTGTGCATTCGGGACAATCCCAATACCATAAATCACGGCATCTGCACGTAACTGTTCCCCTGTTGCAAGAGTGATTACCACGGTTTCACCATCTAAATGACAGTGATTAATGGTGCTATTCAAGCGCACATCGACACCCGCAAGACGTTGTTGCGCCAATAAAAACTCACTCAAAATCTGCGGGGATGAACGCCCCATCACCATCGGCCCCATTTCAATCACCGTCACTTGACAGTCTCTAAAGCGCGCAGAGGAAGCCAGCTCTAATCCAATGACCCCTCCACCAATCAAGACAATTCGCTGTCCAGCTTGTAGCACAGGCACCAGTGCTTGAGAGTCTTCCAAATTACGTAAGGTATAAATGCGTTGACCTAAAGCATCGAAATTCGGCAAGCGACGTGCTGCACCGCCAGTCGCAAGCAACAGTTTGTCATAAGCAATCACATCACCCTTTTGCAATTCAACAGTTTTTTCCTCAGGGTTGATTTTCACCACGCCATTACCACTGATATGCGTGACACCTAAAGTCGCCAATTTCTCTTCTGATAAAATCTCAACCTTGGTTTCTTCGGGCTTTAAAATCACATCTTTGGATAAAGGTGGACGTTCATAAGGCAAATGAACTTCATCCCCAATCAGGATAATATTGCCCTCATACTTGTTACCGCGGAGTTCTAAAATCGCACTCGCACCCGCCTGTCCCGCACCAACGATGACAATGGTTTCAATATTGCTCATTTGATTCCCCCTTTTAACTCTGCCGAGACAATACCAAAGCCCGCAATCCACTCGCTGATGTCTTCATAACAATGCGTCGTCATCTCGTATTCACCGAGTTCATGTAAGGCTGCAAATGCCGCCATCCAAGAACGGACTTCCTGACCACCCCGCCCACCATCACGGCGAATGTCTGCTTCAGTCATGGCTTCAATTGTAGCGAAGTCTGCTTTGGCCAATATTTCAAGCAATGTACGATCCCATTCTGGATTGAGTGGCACGGCAACAGATTGATCACCTGCTGCCAGTTTCTGCCCCACGGCAATAATTTTGGCTTGACGATGATTCCGTGATTCTTCACTTGGATTACGTCCACAAATCAAAAACTCTTCCACTTCTGGCGGTACAGCACCCATTTGTGGTGTCGGAGGATCATGTGAAAGTCCACCTGTTCCTAAAATTAAAACCCTTTCATTTTCAAGATTTAAAGACTGAATAAATTGTCCAACAGCACGCCCCAAAGCAATGGTTCGCTTGGTGGTTGGCATCGGTGCTGCTGCACCATTGACAAAAATAGGAATGGTTGGATAACGGTCTAGCTGTCCACCACACAGAAAATGTAAAGGCTGCGTCACGCCATGATCGGCTTGCATTCGGTAGGAATAGGCAACATCCACACCTTCATCGAGTACACGACGCACCAAAGCAACCGCAGTGTCTTCAGGCACATTGATTTTGTCGTTATCTTTACCGTAGTCCCAATCACCTGCCGCAGTTGCACGAATACCCACACAAAAACTTGGCATCAAATCATAGAAAAAGCCATTAAAATGGTCTGGGCCAAAAGTAATGATGAGGGTTGGATCATACCCTTTGACTTCTGCCGCAAGCTGGGCAAAAGTCTCACGTACAATCTGTTCTTTACGCTGTTCTTGCGGTGAAGCAAATTCCATTAAGGGACTGTGCGATGCACAAATGAGTTTAACGGCCATGTGTGACTCCAAAATAGAAACCGTCGCTTAATGACTGTGTTTCCTTAATATATGCAAAGATCTCAATATAAAGACTGGGTCAAAATTAAGCGTTGAAATGATGAAGCGGAGTCTTTCCAATAAAGCATAAACTTCCAGACTAACCTTCGGTTCGACCTACTTTTCTTTTGGGAAAAGTAGGTCGAACCATTGTCATTCGCAAAACTCGGCAACAACCATCACGACATTGACAGGTCGCAGAAACATTTCGTTTTAGCTTTAGCCCTGCCTCAAACAATTGCGAATGACTTTTCCGCGTACCCAAATTTTTTGAAATACTCATCAAACCTAATTGAGTTTAGATTTGAGATTTCTTTACGTTTAAAAGCTCCAAAGATCCCTAGATAATGAGTAGTTCAGTGAATCAATCACTCATCAAAGAACCCTGCACGAGGTTGGCGTAAACCACGGATGCCTAAACCGCATTCAGCATTGATCAAAACACCCGTCAGTGGACGGTTGTTTTGACGCGATGCCAACAAGACGTATGAACCTGTCATCTCTTCAGGTTCAGGCAAGAAATTCAGTGGCATACCACGAGCAATCTTTTCAGGGTCACGTGCATCGAGTAGCCCCAAATTTTCTTGACCTAAAGATGCCGCCCCTTTGATATTGACATTCATACCTGACGGCGCCACCGCATTCACTCGTACTTTAGGCGCAAGTTCATAGGCCAATTCTTTCATCACCCCCACACCTGCATGCTTAGAAGCTGTATATACAGGGCCTCCGCCTGCCGAGTACAAGGCTGAATTAGACAAAGTAAATATGATCGACCCCTCAGAAGCTATCAATGCCTCCAGTGCGGCTTTTGCCCCCAAGATGAGCGATTTGGTATTAATGCCCATAATTTCATCAAAGGCTTTGTCTAACTGTTCACCCGAAGTATTGACGATATCGGCATAATGATCCCAAATCCCAGCATTACCGACAAAACAATCCAATTTGCCAAAACGCTCAAGCGTGGCATTCACGGCACGGACATTGTCTTCATAGCAAGCCACATCACCCGCAATCGCAAGAATGCGATCACCGAAATGTGCCTGTAATGCCTCCACTTTGGCTTGTGAACGCTGTAACACAGCCACCTGTGCGCCTTCTGCTAAAAAGCGCTCGACCAATGCCCAGCCCAGACCAGAACCGCCCCCCGTAATCAGGGCAACTTCACCTTGTAACCAGCCCATGATTATGCTCCCGCCATCTCGACAAACAATTGTCCATCTTCCACAATCACAGGAAAGGTTTGAATAGGATCAGTTGCAGGCAGGCATAAAGCCTGACCTGTTTTTAGGCAGAAACGAGCAGAATGTAATGGACATTCCACTGTGCCGTCCTCTTCCAAATAACCTTCGGACATGGAAGCATTGCCATGTGAACAGCGGTCATTCATAGCAAAGAATTCACCGCCATTGTTGAAAACAGCCAGTGCCTCAATCCCATTCACACCGCAGTCCACTTTCAATGCCTCGCCTTCGTCTAACTCATCGACTTGGCACACAAAAATCTTATTCATTAGAAGAACACACTCAGGTTATGGGAGTTGTAAGTCACTTGGTCTAGGGTGATTTTACGATTGAAAATCTGGAAACCTTGCTTGGTATCCACTTTACGAAGTTTGTCATGACGCTTCCCGCAGTAGAGGGTGACATCTTTTTCTTTCTGGGTACGGTAGAGTAAATACGTCACGTAAACATCATACTCACCGTCGACTACAGTCGCTTCAACGATCACATTGGACACCATATGTGTGGTACGAGACGGTGGCTCTTCAGCCCATGCCATCCCTGTTTCCAAACGCGCGACACGACGTTCTAACAAATCTTTAGAGTCGTTAAACACCCACGTGGTTGGCGGCTCAACCGAACGACGACGGTCACGGGTTTGCGCATTCGGTGTCGTGCGTAAGGTATAGGCAATATCATCTGCCAAGACATCCAACCACTCACGGAATTTCCAGTCGTCGAGCAATTTTGCTTCACGGTAAAGGAACTGACTGATCTGATGTTGAAGTTCTAAATTGATCTGACTCATTTCATCAACTCCTTCTCATAGTCTTCCGCGGCTTTTTCGACTTCTTCCCATGTTTCATGAATCAACAAATCTGCCCAACGGCGGTATAAGCCACGTGCTGCGGTTTCGGAGAAAATATAGTTGGTAATGCCTGGAATGCCATCTTCACGAACTTTCTCATTGCCCAAGCCCATTTCCATAATCAACGGGTTGTTACGTGCTTTATAGCCACGAAGTACTTTTTGGATTTCAATCCAGTTTTCCGAGTCATCTTGCTCAAGGAAACCCGCAGGTCCAAAAGCACGTGTTGCAGAACGTTCAAAGGCTTCTTTCACTTCTTGAGAGGCTTCGGCATCGGCAATGCAGAATGCCCAGACTTCAGTTTTGTTTGGACCGCGCGGATGCCAGACTCGAAGCGTTGCCGTTCCATTTAACCACGACATGGTCGGGAACATGGTGTTATGCCCCGCAAGACGTAATGCACGTACTTCACCCAAACGCTCTTTAACTTCCTCAAAGGTTTCACGGAAGTAGTTGGCTACTTCACCATCCACCCAGACGTTGGCATCGGGTTTTTCGGTAAAGAAGAAGCCTGAGCCATGACCACGTGAACCATACTGAATGGCATCTTTGGCAGTTTCCCAAACTGGACGCGCGGTTTGTGCTGCACCGAGTTTTTTAGATGAGTCGTCATCGGGTTTAGCGCCCAAAACTTGAATCGCAGAGGCATGGGAGAACAAGGCATGGTACTGATCTGAGGCAAACTGTTCTGCCGCAAATTTCCAGTTACACTCGATTTCCCACTTGTGTACCCCACCAATAATTTCAGTCCCACCTGAACGACGATCGACTACACCATCTAAATACCAAGCGATATCCCCCATATATTCAATCAGGTCTGGAGTCGATTCATCCCAGCAGCCAAAAATCAGCCCCTTATAAGACTCTACGCGGTTGACTTGAACCAAGCCCCACTGTTCTTTGCAGGCACCTTGTGGGAAAGCACGATCTTCAAGTGGAATATCTTTCAGTGAGCCATCTACCCCATAAGACCAGCCATGATATGGACAGGTAAAGGCGCGAGTATTGCCACAGTCTGCAAAGCTGACCCGCATAGAACGATGTCGACACTGGTTTAGAAATGCTTTAATTGAGCCATCTTTTTGACGTGCCACAATAATTGGGTCTTCACCCATGTAAGTATTGAAAAAATCACCTGATTTTGGAATTTGGCTTTCATGACAGAGAAATAGCCATGTACGCCCAAACACGCGTTCCAGTTCTAATTCGTATAAATCTGGGTCTGTATAGATGGATGGCGAGATACGTCCATTTTGTGCATCGACCAAAGCGTCGATTTCACGCACATCAATTTTTCCACTCATGAAAAGCTCTCCTGCGACCAATACACGGCACAACGTAAATAGACTCAACTTTTGAGGCATCATGATTTTTTAGACAGCTTTAGTGAAATATTTTTTTTGTTTTAATTAATATGTTTTAGCAATTATTAGAAAAGTTATTTCTTATATTAAAATCTCCGCATTCATCTCAAGACCATTTATTTTATAAATACTTGAATCATCTTCACGGCATAGTTGTTTATAGATTATACTTTATTGTAGTCGTGGTAAGACATTTTTTGGATTACTCAGTGGGTTATTTATATGGAACTTAGACACCTTCGCTATTTCATCACCGTTGCTGAAGAACTGAACTTCAGTAAGGCGGCATTGAAACTTTATACCGCTCAACCTTCACTCAGTCAGCAAATCAAAGACCTCGAAGAAGATGTCGGCGTACAGTTGCTGTATCGAACCAAGCGAAAAGTTGAACTCACGGAAGAAGGTGCTGTTTTTCTAGAACAGGCACGCTTGACTCTAGCTCAAGCGGACAAAGCGGTCGCTATGGCACGTCAAGTGTCACAAGCCAAACAGCAAATGCTGCGCATAGGTTTCGTGCCAGTTGCGGAAATGAAAATATTCCCTTATGTGTTGCCAAATCTGCGTGTACAAAACCCCGACTTAAAAATTGAGTTACTCAGTATGAACAATACTGAGCAGATGCGTTTGTTGAAAAAAGGGGAGCTAGACATTACCTTTACCCGACATAACTTTCATAATGATGAACTTGAGAGCCAATTTGTTCTACGTGAGCCACTCATCTTCCTGCTTCCTAAAGATCACCCTTTAGCAAAATATGAACGCATTCCTGTTAAGGCTTTAAATGGTATTGATTTTATCATTCCCGCAGCCGAACAGTCACAGACCCTGCACCAAACTATTTTAGAATTTGCCAAAAATAATAGTATTGAATTCAATATTGTTCAAAAGGCCGATAATATTCTATTTAATATCAACTCAATTGGGATGGGGCTCGGTTGCACTATTTTACCTGGCTATGTTGCACCCTTAACCATGAGCAATACCGTGATTCGTCCGCTTGAGGTTGAACTCCCTTACTTAGATTTATATGTAAGCTATCGTAAAAACACCACATCACTGGCGGTAAATAAATTTCTAGAATTGCTGACTCGGGTGTTTTATTTGAACATTAACCGTGAATAAATCCCCAATGAGTTCAAATTAATCCTCAAATACGAGACACCACTATTTTCTGAATAAATGGCGGTGTACCTTTTTCATGAAAAAGTACCCTGAACTACAAGCGTATCTAGAGTATTTCAGTTTTAAACCAGACTTATCAGCTCTCGACTTTTGTTGCCTCTACTTTTTAAAGGAAGATTAACGAATAAAAATCAGAATTTTTGTCAGGTTTTACCTACAACTTAAGTCTAAACATAAGCATATACTGAGCTAGCTATTACGATTTTAGCTGCACTAAAAAATAAAATAGAAAAGGAGAAAATCATGCCGATGCCCACTTTACAGCGTTTAAAAACGGCCATGCAGTTTCGCCCCTTCTTTTTTATTAGTTTTTTGGTTACGGCTATTTTTTATGCTCTGCTCAATACCCTGACTGACTGGTCTTGGTCTACCAATTTATTGATCAGTTGGAACATTGCCGTCTCAAGTTATTTGCTCAAAACCATGACAACGCTTTGGTCTGTTGACCATCGACACATTCTTCAACATGCACAGCAACAAGATGCCAGTAAATGGATTATTCTACTGTTGGTGATCATGACATTAGTTATGTGTTTGATTGCAATTGTGTTGGAGTTAACTCATCTTCCCAATGACCCAGCTATCAAATATGGTCACTTGGCTCTGTCCTTACTGACCATTATAAGTGCATGGCTCTTTATACATACTGTGTTTGCCATTCATTATGCGCATGACTATTATCTCGCTCTTGCGGACCAACAAGATGCTGGCTTGGACTTTCCAAAAACGGCACAGCCGACTTATCCTGACTTCTTATACTTTAGTTATGTGATTGGCACTTCAGCGCAAACTGCGGACGTTTCGATTACTTCCCGCTCCATGCGTATTCTCAATATTCTGCACATTATTTTGGCCTATGGTTTTAACACCTCGATTTTGGCCATTAGCATCAATGTAGCGGCAGGCTTTATTACACTCTAAGTTTAATGCTTCTTCTTTGAAATTTCGGACATAAAAAAAGGATGGTTCAACCATCCTTTTTCAATTCAATCGCTTATTTCACACCACGTGCACTTAAATAATCTTTAATCACCGTATTAAATTCTTCAGCTTTTTCCACCTGTGACCAATGTCCACACTGACTGAAAATGTGGGCATCCGCAAATGGAACCGTATTTAAAATATCCCATGTACGAGATACAGGAATCACCACATCCTGGACACCATGAATCAGCAATACAGGCACTTGGATGTCCTTCATTTTTTCAAAATCGAGTGGGAACTCAAAACGATCACGGTCACGTGCGCCTACCACATCCATTAAACGGTCTGAGGCATAGTCATTCTTGGCTGCTTCATAACGAACTTTGACCAACTCATCGGTAATTAAGCGCTTATCCACCACAAACATCGACAAAGTATTTTTGATGCCTTCTTCGGTCAAAACAGGATTAGCATGGGCTTTCAGTGCAGCAGTTTGTTTGGCTCCGCCTGTCCCCATCGACACAATACCCAAGACACGTTCTGGATAATCGAGCACCATTTGAAAAGCTAACCACCCACCCAGTGAATTGCCCACCAACCAAGTTTTTTCAATGCCTAAAGCATCCAGTGTACGCACCGCATGATCGACCCATGCGCGAATGCCATAAGCCATACCATCAGCCACCACTGTTTGACCATAGCCAATTGAGTCAATAGCAATACAACGGGCTTGCTCCGCAATCTGTGGTAAATTTAACCACCAGTTCGCTGCTGCCGAAACACCTGTTCCAGAGCCGTGTAAAAATAAAATTGGTGTACCCTCACCCACTTCATGATAATGGGTTAACTCACCTTCCGCTGTTTCAATCCATTTATCTTCCAAGCCAAAGAATGGGTCGGTGGTGTAATTGGGGATTTGGACCGTGCTCATACTTACTCCTCGTACAGCCTAAGACCCGTCTGATGTTCTGTGTTCAGGACAGGTCAATTCATTCATTTCGACAGTTTTACTGTTCCATCTTACCTGTTCAAAACGACTCCACTGATACTTGTTTTCGATCAGACACTACAAAAAAACGATTATTTAAATAAATGTTTTACAACAATATTTTTATTAAAATCAGAAAATCTGTTTATTATTTGAAGGTGATTCAACAAAGAGCGACTTGTGCCCAAATCGCCCGCTTTCAGTTCAATACTTAAAATTTATAGCTATAGGTCGTAGCAACACGATATTCTTTTAAATCGCTTTTCCAATCATAGTCTGTGTCAATATACATGGCTTGAATCCCTAGACCTTTGAATTTGCCTTCAGGTACGGTGTAATTCACAATCAGATTCAATTCTTGTTCGTCCTGATCGGTTTTACCGCCTGCTGTCGCATCAAAACCAGCAAAATAAATTGCATTGGCATTCAAACCTTTTAACCCCAATTCAGCAAAGTCATAGCCATAAGAGATATTCCATGATTTCTCTTTGGCATTGGTAAAGGTTGCCACGGACCAATTCACCAGATATGGCTGTGGTACCCATCCTGCCAAGGTTGGGAAGCTGTTATCGCCAAACATTTGTTGATAGCCCAAACCTACACTGTGTGACCCATGACTGAATTTAGCGCCCATCGACAAGGCTTGGTTGTCAATTTCGCCATACAACTTATCACCTGACTCAGAATTATCAAAATAACGAACATGGCTGGTCAGCTTCGTATTTGTCCCCAGCGTGGTGTTATAACTGATTCCTGCATAATGCTGTTGATAAATGTCTTTGACATCGGCATACCAATAGCTTGCTCCAAACTCTGGATTAAACTGATGATCAATCCCCGCGATGTACATACCATCCGCTGTTTTGGCGGTATTTGGATTATTGTTCGGAAATAAACTTAAGTCCTGAAACTGATTGTCATAACGTGCATTAATCCCATCAGTATACGCCAAACTTAGTTTGGTATCTTTCAGCTCTTTAGACTCCAACCATGCCCCGCGATAGGTGGTCAGCAGCTGACGTGATGGATCAAATACTAAAACTGGGGAAACAGGTAGCAGCTCACCGACTTTTAGTTCCGTTTGCGATACTTTGGCTTTTAAAGTGGCACCGACTTTGCCAAAATCACGGGCTTGTTCCTGTCCATTATGTGGAAGTACCCAATCGGCATTTTTATCACGCCCATTTAAACGAAAAGCATGTTGTACCAAAACATCCGCACCGACTTGCAATGCACCAATTTGAGCATAACCAGATTTGGCATCTAAGCTGATGGCCTGCGACCAACTGCCCCAATTATTTTGTGGCAGGGTTTCATACTGGCGGTCTAAATAAAAATTTCTGAATTTTAACTGGACTTGACTATCGTCGATAAAGTCTGCATTCGTTGCAGTTGTACCTAATGCCGCAGCTGCGACACAGATGGCTGTCCATAAAGTTTGACGACGCATGAGATATATTCCAATAATCACATTAAGCTATAACGTCATCATGCGGAACTCATTGAACAGAAAAAATCCGACCACAGTCTTAAGAAAATGCCACATCACCGACTATAAATACCAAGCTGGACACCGCTCTTTTTTCATTTAGATAAAATTACAATAACTCACTTTTAACCTAATTTCGCAAGTTATGATGAAAGATGGAGCCTCTCCAACCTTTCTCGTTTTAAACCACTTTCTTTTCTAAATAGTTTGAATAATTTAAGTGTTTTTTTGTTTAAGTTTTTCGAGTCAGTTTTTTTATTTCAGCGTAACGTTATAAGAAAAAGCGCTCATATCACAGAAATTTTCTATATGTGCATGATGAAGTTGAATAACGTTAAAATTTTATGCATGTGTATTCATGATTGATCATCCGCAAAACCTGTTCACTTTCTACATTTAAATAATTTTGTTGCAAAAACAGTCTACTTCAAAGGCCAGATAGGTTGCGGATGATGCTTCCAAGTATCCAATAATATCGCAAGTTTTAAAAAGAAAATGCCCGTCAATTTCTTAATTGACGGGCATTCCTATTTAGATGTTTTTACTCATTCAAGATCAGATTAAACCAAAGCAGCCTTCGCTTTCGACATGGTCAAAGCCAAATCTTCAATCATGTCTTCCTGACCACCGACCGTACCACGACGGCCTAATTCCAATAAAATCTCACGCGCTGACACACCATATTTGGCTTCTGCACGCTTTGCAAAGAGTAAGAACGATGAATACACCCCTGCATAACCCAAAGTCGCCGCATCACGGTCCGCTCGAATTGGGTTCAACATCATTGGAATCACCAAATCCTCTGCCACATCCTGTACTTTAAACAGATCCACGCCTGTTTCTAGTCCCATACGGTTTGCCACCGCAATGAACAATTCTAATGGAGTATTACCTGCACCAGCACCTAAACCCGCAGACGCCAAGTCGACACGAATAGCCCCAGCATCAACTGCAGCAACCGTATTTGCCACCCCCATACCTAAGTTATGATGCCCGTGGAAACCCAGTTCAATACTGCTGTCCAATTCTTGACGCAGTAAACCGACACGGTCTGTGACATCTTGTGGCAGCATATAACCTGCTGAATCAGTCACATAAATACAGTTCGCGCCATAAGACACCATCTTTTTCGCTTCTTCAAGCAATTGAGCAGGCGATGCCATGTGTGCCAACATCAAGAAACCCACAGTATCCATACCCAACTGACGTGCCGCAGTAATATGCTGCTCTGAACAATCGGCTTCGGTACAGTGGGTTGCTACACGAATGGTAGAAACACCAATTTCATGCGCCATTTTTAAATGATCGACTGTACCAATGCCGGGTAACAGCAAGGCTGACACTTTGGCATTTTTCATACGCGGAACAACAGCAGATAAGTATTCTTCATCCGTTGCCGCAGCGAAACCGTAGTTCACGGATGAACCGCCTAAGCCATCGCCATGCGTCACTTCAATCAGCGGTACACCTGCATCATCCAATGCAGTGGAAATTGCAATCATTTGCTCAACAGTGGTTTGATGGCGCTGTGGATGCATACCATCACGCAAAGTCATATCATGCACAATAATCTTAGACATGGGTTGCTCCTTATACTTCAGCCGTAGCCAATAAACGTTCCGCAAACATTTCCGCAGTGCGCGCAGCTGCCGCAGTCATAATGTCCAAATTCCCTGCATACTTTGGCAAGAAATCACCCAAGCCTTCTACTTCAAGGAATATCGACACGCGGTTGCCATCAAATACTGGACCATTCACCAGTTTATAACCGGGTACATATTTCTGAACTTCAGTAATCATGGCTTGAACCGATGCCGTAATGGCCGCTTGATTAGGCTCCCCTTCGACCAAGCAATGCACCGTATCGCGCATCATGAGTGGTGGCTCGGCTGGGTTGATAATGATGATGGCTTTACCTTGTTTTGCACCGCCGACTTTTTCAATCGCGCCAGCCGTGGTACGGGTAAATTCATCAATGTTTTTACGTGTACCCGGGCCAACCGACTTGGTCGAAACGGTCGCAATAATTTCCCCATAACTCACCGCTTGTACGCGAGAAATGGCAGCCACCATAGGAATGGTCGCTTGTCCACCACAGGTCACCATGTTCACATTCGGCAACTCACCTGCATCCAAGAGTTCTTGAAGGTTGACAGGCGGCACACAAAACGGGCCAATCGCAGCAGGTGTCAGGTCAATCATCTGCACACCTAATTCGTTCAACTTACGGCTATTTTCCGCATGCACATAAGCCGAGGTCGCATCAAAGGCAATTTGAATTTCATCCGCAACTACATGTGGCAGTAATCCGTCTACACCTTCTGCTGTGGTTTTTAGACCCATATTCGCTGCGCGGGTTAAACCTTCTGAACTTGGGTCAATCCCGACCATCCATACTGGCTCAAGGAATTCGCTACGCTGCAACTTATACAATAAATCTGTTCCGATATTTCCCGGACCGATTAATGCACATTTAATCTTTTTCATGCATCTACTCTCTCAAAAATCCAATTTATTCCGCAGCAAACGCAGCGACTACTGAACCAAAGCCTTCAATTTCAACTTTAAATTCATCCCCTGCTTGGGCAATCACCATTGGCCCCAAAGCACCCGTTAAAATAATGTCACCAGCCAGCAATGGACGACCACGACGTACCATCTCATCGGCAAGCCAAACCGCAGCATTTAAAGGATTGGCTAAACAGGCTTTACCAATCCCTTGCGAAACTACCTCATCGCCACGGGTCATGGTCATTTTGCAGTTGACTAAGTCAAGCTGATCCAATTTCACGGGGCGTGAACCCAAAACAAATGCCGCAGAAGACGCATTGTCTGCCACGGTATCAATCAATGAAATTTTCCAGTTCTCAATGCGGCTATCCACCACTTCAATTGCAGGCAAGGCATAGGCTGTGGCACTAATAATGTCTGCATAGCTATGTTTTTCTTGAGTTAAGTCTTTGTTAATCACTAACGCGATTTCTGCTTCTACTTTAGGCTGAATCAATAAACCTGCAGGAATGGCTTCACCATCGCCATAAGCCATATCGGCAAACAGCATGCCGAAATCGGGCTGATCAACCCCTAGTTGCGCCTGCACGACTTTAGAGGTCAAACCAATTTTACGTCCTACCAAGCGACGCCCTTCTTGTAAGGCACGTTGGGTATTCACTTCCTGAACCGCATACGCAATATCGACATCTGCCTGTTCCGCACCTAATTGCGGACGTATAGGTGCAATCGCAGTTTTTGATAATTCGGCATTGCGTAAAGCCTGCGCAACAGATTCAACAACAGCAGAATTCGACATCTAGCTTTCCTTAAACTGCAAAATAGAGACAAAATACTGTTTTATCGAGCAAGGGAAAGACAGAGATGTTCAAAATGAAGCGAGCATATACTTGAAGAAGAACCCGATGGCTTATCCCTAAGACCACTCAAAACGAGTATGTTTTAGACCACTCAAGCATCGGAAAATTGCGGGTTTTACGCCAATACTTATTTTATTTTTTACAATAGTTAGAACCTATAAATCTTTTCTATTTTAGCCATCAAAATAAACAGCATAGAAAAATCAAAACGGAAAACGACAAAATCACCCATAATTTCACTATGTATATTTCAATCAAATTTTTTCATCTACGACTAAAAAACGATACGTGAGAAACCTATTTGAAGAAATCTATAACTAAAAAAACCTCTTATCAAAGAGGCTTTTCTAGTTAAATGATTTTATGCTGCAAATAAAGCAGGATTGTTCTTGAAACTTTCACGTTGTTGAATAGCCAATACATAACGCTCAATTGCTGGATGTGGCTCTAATAAATTCATTTTTAATTGCCACATGATCATTGCTCCTAAACTGATATCGGCTGCCGTAAACTGCGAACCGCATAGATACGGGCTGGCTTGCTCCAAGCCTTGAATCAACGCTTGATACGTATCCTGATAATCGCCATACCCCATAAACATCTTCTGTTCTGGCGAAACTAGTACTTTTAAATGTTGATTGTCGGAGGCTGCTGCAAACGGGCCTGCACCAAAAAACAACCAACGATAATATAAACCTCTTTTCGGATCATCCAGTGCGGGAGCCAAACCTTTTTCAGAAAATTGATCTGCTAGATATGCACAAATGGCATCCAACTCGTAAATCACCACATCACCATCCACCAAAACAGGCACTTTACCAAAAGGGTTGAGTTTTAAAAATTCGGCTGATTTCATTTCTGCGCCATAGGCAACTTCTATACGCTCGACCTCAATCCCCAAATCAAGAATAAGCCAGTCCACCACAACGCCACGAGATTGCGTATTGGTATATAAAGTTAAAGCCATTGTTCTATCCTCTGTGTTTATTGTTTTTTTAGAATAGAACTGAGCTGTGTCAGTTTTTGTCAGCAGTGTTTGCCGATTGTCCTGAATTTGAAAATTCTTTTTGACACCATTGTTCAAATAAATGGCGTTTAAATTGGGGATAAATTTGCTCTGTGAATATGAGTGTTTGAATTCGATCTAAACGAAAGTTTCTAAAGTCTTCTCGCAATTCACACCATGCAGCCAACAACATTTTGTCGTTAAAATATCCCAATGCAAAAGGCCATAATTGCCTATGCGAAATCTGTTTATGCTCATCAACATAATCAATCTGAATTTTAGTCTGTAAACGAATTGCAACACGAACTTGTTCCACAATGGTTTGATCAACCTCAATCCATGAATGAATTGATTTTAGATAGGTATCATTTAAAAATTCTTGTTTTCTTTGTGGCAATACTGCTTTTAATTTACTTAATACTGAATGTGAAGCCTGCTGTAATGCATGATCAGGGATGGATTTAGCCCATTGTAATGCCAGATACATCGCTTCAATTTCTGACTCATCTAAACTCATTGGCGGCAGGAGAAAGTTTTCTTTCAATTGAAATCCTAAACCTGCACTTCCCTCAATATTGACCCCTTGATCACGTAAACTTTCGATATCCCGATACACACTTCGCACACTGATTTGCAAGTGCTCAGCCAAACATTGGGCTGTAACAGGATAACGCTGTTCCCGCAGATGCTGTAACAAATGAAGTAATCGAATAGAACGACTCATAGCGTATTTCTTGTTCTTCAAAATTAAGTTTAGGCATATATCCTTATACGCCTTGAAAAATGGTCAACTTTGCTTACGCCACATCGAAAGCCTTCAACTGCTGTCTTAAAAAATGATCCAAACTGGCTACATCATCTACAATCGTCAAAGGCTGATATTGTCTTAAGGTTTCAGGTGTATGCACACCATAGCTCACCCCAATTCTCGGCATAGCAATATTACGTGCCATCTCCAAGTCATAACTGGTATCACCGACCATAATCGCGCGTTCAGCGGACACACCCGTTTCAGTTAAGATTTCTTCTAACATCAAAGGATGTGGTTTGGACTTGGTTTCACTGGCAGCACGGGTTGCCACAAATAACGATTGACTCTGAGTCTGTGCCAACACTCGGTCTAAGCCTTTACGGCTTTTACCCGTTGCCACCGCCAACAATAACCCCGCTTCACGTAAGCCATTCAGCATGTCTGCAACACCATCAAACCAGACATCAGTTTTTGAGTTCGCTACATAATGTTCTGCATAGCATTGCAAAATTTCAGTATGTAACTCAGGCACTTGAGGGAATAGACGCTGTGCAACCTCTGGCAAGCCTAAACCGATAATGCTTTTGGCATCTTCACGGGTGAGCGGTTGTGAAAATTGCTGTGCTGCAAATTGTAAACTCGCCACAATCTGCCCCACTGAATCAAATAATGTGCCATCCCAATCAAAGATAATCAGTTCTACAGGTTTATTCATGCTGGGGTTCCAATATTTACTTTTATGAAAACAATTTACACGATGCATTTGCTAACGATGGCAACAGAAGTGTCGCCGTTGAGCTGATTTGCACTTCGCTTTAAAGCAGTGCTTAAAGCGCGTTTAGGACGTTCAATCAGCTCAACAAAAGACTGTTGCTACTTTTCATCTTTTGAAAATTAAAGATGACCAATACAACATCATTTTAAATTAATCACAACCAACAAAAGTCATGTCTTTACCAACGCTCCTACAATGAAGTGGAAAAGGCTTAATCCTTCTTCTGTGCTCTTAACTGCGCCACAATACTCTGCATATCTTCAGGCAACGGCGCTTCAATCGTCTCATAACCAGGGATGTCTAAACGCATCGCATGTAAACATAAACGACGTGGTTTCGGTCCCTTGTATTCTGTTTCATGACCATATTTATCATCCCCAACCAATGGATGACCGATACTTAAACCATGCACACGAATTTGATGGGTACGCCCTGAAAGTGGCGAGGCATAGACTAAGGTTGCATGCATAAAGCGCTCAGCCACATTCCACTGCGTCTTAGACTCTTTACCTTCACTCGATACACGTACACGACGCTCGCCATTAGACAACTCATAGCGGTGCAAAGGCGCATCAATTAACTGCTTGTCTAAACTCACCACACCTTTGACGACAGCGGCGTAAGTTTTCTTAATTTTGTGTTCACGTAGCATGTCCTGTAAGCTTTTTAATACACTACGCTTTTTAGAAATCATCACCAAACCTGAGGTATCACGGTCAATACGATGAATCAGTTCTAAATATTTTTTACCTGTTGCCGCACGTAGGCCTTCAATCAGACCATAGGCCACACCACTGCCGCCATGTACAGCAATTCCGGATGGCTTATTGACGACCATCAAGCCTTCATCTTCATACACCACACGGCTCAGCAAACTCTGTGCGACTTTGTCAGAAACAGGCGCCGCATTTTCATCTTTTTGTTCATAGCGAATCGGGGCCACACGAATTTGGTCCCCAATCGACAGTTTAGTTTCTGCTTTTATACGCTTTTTATTGACCCGAACCTGACCTTCACGAATCAGACGATAAATACGACTTTTAGGCACACCTTTTAAACGGCTAAATAAAAAATTATCAATCCGTTGCCCTGCTTGATGCTCGTCCACTTCAAACCACGTCACGTTTTGCCATTGTTGGGTAGAATTCATACAGTTACTGCGACCTAAAAAATACGGAATTTGGATAAAAAATGACCACTTAGGCTATGCTTTACACAAGAAAGACTAGCTTAGCCCATAGGCAGATGGTACAAGGTTTGATATAGTCAGCGCACGGATACCACCATAAGTGAGTTAAAAGCTTAATCATTTCAATTTTAAATTGGATAATTAAGAAAAACTCAACTCAGCTTGGAACGGTCCCAAAAGAATTATGCCGACGCCGAAGGCTTATTATATCGGCAAAACTGCAAACTGTTAGGTTTAATTGTGCATCTGCACATAAATCAGTTTGCCCCAAAAAAATATGTGACCAACCTCAAGTTGGTTTTTAAACGTAAACTGATATACATCAGATTAGTCGCTCCCTGATCTCGTATTCAGGCCACAGCGTTGATGCATATGGATCTGTACAGTTGTAAAGATACGATGATAATTCCGTATCAAGA
>NZ_DKIK01000086.1:0-8719 GCF_002454215.1 Acinetobacter sp. UBA6720 | reverse complement strand
GCTTTTAGCACGTGATCTTGGCCATACAGTGACGGGTTCGGATCTAAACGTTTATCCTCCTATGTCCACCCAGCTCGAAAATGCAGGCATTACCTTAATGCAAGGTTATGACCGCAGTCATTTGCAACCTCATCCTGATTTGGTCATCGTGGGCAACGCGATGAAACGTGGGATTGATGCCGTTGAATACATGCTCAATGAAGGCTTGCCGTATATTTCAGGCCCGCAATTTTTGGCCGATCATGTACTTCAAGGTAAACACGTACTTGGCGTAGCAGGCACGCATGGCAAAACCACCACCACCACCATGTTGGCTTGGGTATTGGATCAGGCGGGTTTAGAGCCAGGTTTCCTCATTGGCGGTGTACCTTTAGGTTTCTCTGAAAGTGCACGTTTAGGTGCTGGCAAATACTTCTGTGTCGAAGCTGATGAATATGATTCTGCCTTTTTCGACAAACGTTCGAAGTTCGTGCATTACCATCCCAAAACAGCCATTTTAAATAACCTTGAATTTGACCATGCCGATATTTTTGATGATCTAGCAGCGATTCAAAAACAATTCCATCACTTGGTTCGTACCATTCCTAGCGAAGGTCGTATTATTGCGCCTATTACTGAAAGCAATATTGATGAAGTTTTAGAACAGGGCTGTTGGACACCTGTGGTTCGTACCTCTTTAGAGGCTCACGACAAGTCTGAATTGTATGCCGAACAACTGAGTGCAGATGGTTCACATTTTAAAGTACTCCAACACGGCGTGGTAAAAGGCATCGTGCAATGGAACATGACAGGGCAGCACAGCGTGGCCAATGCATTGGCGACTATCGCTGCGGCTGAACACGTTGGCGTGAACATTGAAACAGCCTGCGCAGCCCTGTCTAACTTTGGCGGTGTGAAGCGCCGTATGGAGCTTTTAGGCACGGTACGTGGCGTTGAAGTGTATGATGACTTTGCCCATCACCCAACCGCAATTGATACTACGCTAGAAGGCGCACGTAAGCGTTTAGGCCAACGTAAGTTGTGGGCGATTATTGAACCACGTTCAAATACCATGCGCATGGGAAGCCATAAAGATGGACTTGCGCACTCTGCACGTTTGGCCGATGAGGTGATTTGGTATCAACCAGAAGGTTTAGACTGGGACTTACAACCTGTCATTGCGGCTGCACCGAACAAGGCTGTGGTTGCACGTACATTAGATGACATTATCCAGACCATTGTCAGTGATGCAGGTGAGGGCGATGCGGTCGTGATCATGTCTAATGGCGGCTTTGGTGGTTTACACCAGAAATTGATCAGCGCCTTAAATGCAGAATAAGCTATTCTCTCTTAGACGAAAAAAACCACAGTTCAATCTGCGGTTTTTTACAAGCTTATTCAATTAAAAACCAGACATCGTACCCGTATATTCAAAGTCTTTTAGTTTTGCCCAACCTTGAACCGTGTCTCCCAAACGCTTGCTGAAATACATGATCGAAACCCACTGTTCTTGGCCATCATCATAGGTGCTATAAGCAGTGATATGGTCATTTTTAATCATAAACAGATCTTTAATTTTACAAGTATTGCTCGGTGCTGAATGAAAATACACTCTGGTTGGAACAATCACTTTCATGCCCCAACGTGGGATGATCTGGACTTCTTTTTGTTCGGCCTTTTCCTCAAATTTTACACAGTCTTCAGCATGCAATAAGGGGGCAACTAAACTAAATAGACCAATAGATAAAAGCTTCTTCATATACTTTAATTCCATTATCTTCAGCACTGCAAAGTACAAATTAGAACTGCAATGGCAGCTATATTGATCTCATTTTAGCTTAACGCTTAGAACCGCAATGAATGCCATGAACAACTAAGCCGCAACATCCTCAAAGCTTTTCTCACGGCGAAACATCACATCGACATAAGAACAGGTCGGGATAATTTTAAGGTTTTTCTCACGTGAAAAATCAACCAGAGTATCTAACAGTAAACGTGCTACGCATTGCCCCCGCAGTGAATCATCGACCCAAGTATGGTTGGCATCAATGGTTGTGTCATCTCGCCAAAGATAGCTAATTTCAGCAATACGCTGACCGTCTGCATTATTTAAGAAAAACTCACCTTTTTGATCACGATCTACATGTTGAAATTGCATAGCACACTCATTGAATGGATTGATGGTTATCTATCTTAGTGGAATAAAACATCATGAATAGATGGATCTTTGTCGAATACCGATTTGGCAAAAGGGCACAAAGGTAAAATTTTCACGCCCTTATCACGAGCAAAGTTAACCAAAACATCCAATAACTGACGCCCCACATGTTGCCCACGCAACAACTCACTGACCCAAGTGTGATCAATGATAAATTTATCTTCCCCAGCCCAACTATAAGTCATTTCCGCCACACGCTCGTTTTCTTGCTCAACAAAAACTTCGCCTTTACTACCTGTTTCTTGCTGTTGAATTTTCATTATTATTCCTCTTGGGTTTACTGTTTTTTTAGCTTGCCACAAATTGAAGCAAAATTTTGTCTCATTTATATTTCATCTACAATTTTCTTTAATATTTGCTCAAACCATAAAAATATGCGATGCTTAGCTCACTTTTGGATCAAATCCAAAACCAAATTTATGTTGAACAAGGGGAGTAGCCTCCTCCAAACGTGAAAAATCCATGCTATGCATCACTTTCACGTGTCAGATTATCGTCATTACACTTTGCAAAAAGTCGGTATCTGAGCATTTTAGCGCACAAATTACATACGCTAAAATGTAGGCAAGACCTTGATCATGTTGTCACAGATGTTTTATTTCATCTGGCAGCAGGTCAAGGTTTTTTTGTGGCCGATTGCTGGATGTGGAGGATTTCATGGAATCTATCGGCAATTTATGGCTATACCTTGCTTTTTTCGGCATTGTTACCGTGATGCTACTGATCGACTTTTTAGGCTTTAAACAAAAAGAAGGCCAAGAAGTTAAAATCAAAACAGCCGCGTTATGGAGTATTGCGTGGGTTTCCGTCGCATCACTCTTTGGTGCAGGTCTCTGGCTGTATCTACAACAAACTGCAGGTGTCACTGTGGCCAATACCAAGGTCATGGAGTACTTCGCAGGTTATTTACTTGAAAAATCTTTAGCCGTCGACAACGTCTTTGTCTGGCTGATGATCTTTGCTGCTTTTGCCATCCCACCTGCATTACAACGCCAATTACTGCTTTACGGTGTCTTGGGCGCGATTATTCTACGTACCATTTTTATTTTTATTGGCGCGTGGTTCGTGCAAGAGTTCTCATGGATTCTGTATATCTTCGGTGCGTTCTTGGTGTATACGGGCTTCAAATTCTTCAAAGGACAAAACGAAGAAGAAACCAATATCGAAGATATGGCCATCTTAAAATGGCTACGTAAACATATGCGGATTACCCCGCAAATGCACGGCAATAAATTCTTCGTCCGTCAAAACGGGATGTTGTGGGCAACGCCGCTATTCTTGGTGTTGATTTTAGTTGAAGCGTCGGATGTGATTTTCGCAGTGGATTCCATTCCTGCAATTTTCGCGGTGACTTCTGATCCGTTTATCGTATTGACTGCAAACTTAATGGCGATTTTGGGTCTACGTGCGATGTTCTTCTTGTTGTCTGGTGCAGCAACCAAGATGCATTATCTCCCGTATGGTTTAGGTATTATCTTAGTGTTCATTGGCTTTAAGATGCTCATGTTGGATGTGTTCCATATGCCAATTTGGATTTCACTGGGCTTTATTGTGTTGGTGCTGAGCATTACTGCGATCTTGTCAATTCGATACAGTAAGAAACATCATCAAACCACCCTCTAATGTTTTAAAAAAGCCTTCCACTGTGAAGGCTTTTTTATGACCAAATTTTAGTACGCATAAGACTTAATTCTATGATTTTCTGTGTAAATGTACTGTACTTTGTGTAGGCAGCTCCCTATGATAAGCGGGCTTAAAACCCTTGGTTTTACCTGTAAAAATAAAACAACCCGAAGGTTGCTCATCCATGCGTACCAAAAAATTAACTCTTGTTGTGGTGCCGGTTTTACTCACGGCATGTAGCGGCTCTAAAACCCTACAACAGGATGTTTATAATAACCAATACAACTGCTACCAAGACTGGCATTTTGAACTGTGCGAACCTGCCAACGAAGAGAGTTCGTCAAGCTACAGTGGCTCTACTGGGGTTTATATCGGCCCACAATATTATAAAAATAACCGTAAAGTCCGTTACTTAGGTCAAGTCATGAAAGCACGTGGACGACATTCGACAGGCGCACCCAAAATCTCGACTCACGTTTTTAGCCATGCCAAATCCCAACCCATTCGGGGAGGCTTCGGCCGTGGCGGAGGCTCGTTCGGAGGTTAATACATGAAACGAGTTCTACTGCCTGAGCGTGCAAACTGGCAACAGATGCATCAAGAGATTGGTTTTGACTACTACAACTTGCCATCCCGAGATGGTTCAATATATTGGTCAGAAGGGGTGGCTTATGAGTTTAGCCTCAAGCAAATTGAACAGCTTGAAGATGCCTCGAACGAATTACACCAGATGTGCCTTGAAGTGGCAGGGGATATGATTCAACGCGGTCATTATCCCGAATATTTTCAAATCCCCCCAGCAGCGATTCCTTTGATTGAGCACTCATGGAAAAACCAAGCGCCGATGCTCTATGGCCGTTTCGATTTTGCCTATGATGGTCAAGCCATCAAAATGCTGGAATACAATGCCGATACGCCAACGGGTTTACTCGAAGCCTCTGTTGCACAGTGGCATTGGATTGAACAGGTCGAAAACATTGCAAACCGTGATCAGTTCAACAGCATTCATGAAAAGCTAATTGAGCGTTGGAAACAGCTCTATCCTGCGCGTAGCCGTGTCCATTTTGCAGCCTGCCAAGAAGCAGGGCGTGAAGATTGGGGCAATTTAGAATACCTCATGGATACTGCTTTTCAGGCAGGCTTAAATGTCAGCGAACTGTCGATGGAAAACATCGGTTGGAATGGCACCGCCTTTGTCGATTTGCATCAACAAGAGATTCAGCATTTATTTAAGCTGTATCCGTGGGAATGGATTTGGGAAGAAAGTTTTTCGCAGTTTCTCAAACCCGAAACTGAATGGATTGAACCGTGTTGGAAAATGCTACTCTCCAATAAAGCTCTGTTGATCGAGCTATGGAAACGCTTTCCAAATCATCCATTGTTGTTAGAAACCCATGCTTATGATGCACACGCTCACTATGCAGGGAAATGGGTGCGTAAGCCCATCTTAGCGCGCGAAGGCGCAAATATTCATATCCTACAAAACAATGTCGATTGCGGCGCAGCTTCAGGTAGTTTTTACTTTGATGACTACGACAAATATGGCTATGTCATGCAACGCTGGGTAAAAACGCCGTTGCATGAAGGCATGCTGCCCACCTTGGGACTTTGGATGGTCGGGGATGAATGTGCGGGAATGTCACTGCGCGAAGATGTGTTTGATGTGATTGGCAATGATGCGCATTTTGCTGCGCATTATTTTGTGGAATAAAGTGGCACTCTAAATCACCTATTTAAAATAAGTGTCCAAAAAGTAATACGGCTCTGCTCAGGCGTTTTAGTAGAAGCACTATCACTTTTAGGTTATTCACGGCGGAATCTTATCTTTTTCAAGTTCAATACTGGGAGCTCATTTATTCTTTTGTTTCGCCAAATGAGAAGCGAAGTTTCGTAAAGAAAGCATTTGTCCTCTGCAAAACCTGCTCACGTTCTATAATTAAAAAATCTGTATTGCAAAAACAATCTATTCCAAACACTACGCAGGTTGCGGATGACGCTTGCGTCTATCAAATAAAGTTTAAATTGAAAAAGAAAATGCCTGTCAACTCTAAAACTGACAGGCATAGATTCGAAGACAATATTTTTTTCAAGCTTAAATGGTATGTGCTTTAACCCGCTTCATATAAGACACCAAACGCGTGAAAAACAAGATTTGCAGGAAGATGGTAAATAGCGAAATAGTCCATTCATACCAATGATCAAACGCCGTGCCTTCTAGATTAAAAGCAAAATAAAGCCCCAATAACACTGCACCAAATACCACACCCGCCACAGTGGTTTGTACCAAAATGGGAAAAGACAAGGCTGTGATTCGACCTAAGAAATGCTCACCCTCATCGCCGCCATTGGCTTTATAAGTGCTTTGAATCCCAATATACATAATCAATAAGGTCAAAAGTCCCTCAACACCAATCACACGAACATCACCATAGGGTGAATACATGCCGTAGTAATACACCACTGAAACCAATAAGGCGGTGACTAAGTAATAATTTTTATAATGCTTTTTATCGAGGGTATTGCTAGATAATTCATGTGCTAATGCTTTGGTATTCCAAAAATACATGCGGGTCATGGTCTCTTATTTTATCAATGCCGACACTGTACTGATTCAGCATTTAAAGATAAAGACTTTCTCAGCAAAATTTTGCGAATAGATTGAATCATTTAAGTCCAAAGCGTGTGCTTATGCATAGCATAAAAAAACTTCCGTAAATAGCCGTGAAAAATATCCAGTTTGCGGTACAATCAATCGAAAAAAAGTCAAAACGCAGGTTTAAAATGTCTTCTGTAGTTGCAACGACGGCGGTTCGCGGTCGCTTCCTAGATATTCAGAATACGGTTGCCCAAGCGCGTGAAATTCACGACCAAGTGCGTTACGTAGAAGATGGTTTACTGATTAGCCACAATGGCAAAATCCAATGGTTTGGATCTTGGCAGGAGGGGCAACAGCACCTTCCTGTTGGCGTCGAGGTTCAGCACTATCATGAACAATTGATTGTGCCGGGTTTTATCGACACCCACATTCATTTTCCACAAACAGAAATGGTGGGGGCCTATGGCGAACAGCTACTCGAATGGCTCAATACCTATACTTTCCCAACCGAATTACAATTTTCCGATAAAGCCTATGCCGACCAGATTGCCCAATTCTTTGTGCAAGAACTGCTGAAAAATGGCACCACCACAGCCTTAGTCTTCTGTACTGTGCATAGCGAATCAGTCGATGCACTATTTGAAGCGGCTGGGCAGCACCAGATGCGTCTGATCGCAGGTAAAGTCATGATGGACCGTCATGCACCTGAAGGTCTGTGTGACACACCTGAAAGTGCTTATGCAGACTCTAAAGCACTGATTGAGAAATGGCATGGCAAAGGCCGTAATCTATATGCAATTACGCCACGTTTTGCCCCAACCTCAACACCAGAGCAATTGGCTAAAGCAGGGCAGCTCAAAGCTGAATACCCAGATGTATATGTGCATACGCATTTAAGTGAAAATAAAAATGAAATCGCTTGGGTGAAAGACTTATTCCCAGAACAGCAAGGTTATCTCGATGTTTATCATCACTTTGGCTTAACGGGTTCACATTCGGTCTTTGCCCACTGCGTGCATTTAGAAGACGCAGAGTGGGACTGCATGCATCAGACTGACTCGGCCATTGCTTTCTGTCCGACCTCCAACCTCTTTTTAGGTAGTGGTTTATTTCCGTTAAACAAGACTTGGGAAAAGCAGGTAAAAGTTGGGCTTGGTACAGACATTGGTGCAGGAACCTCTTTTAACCAACTACAAACCCTCAATGAAGCCTATAAAGTACAGCAACTTCAAGGTGATAAACTGTCCGCATTTGAATCGCTCTACCACGCTACGCTGGGCGGTGCCAAAGCACTGAGCTTGGATGATAAGCTCGGTAACTTTAATGTAGGCAAAGAAGCCGACTTTGTGGTGCTCGACCTCAAAGCAACCGCGTTGCAAGCATTACGTCAGCAACGTGCAAAAGGGATTGAAGATGCTTTATTTGCTCTGATGACTATGGGTGATGACCGCAATATTCATGCGACTTATATTTTTGGTCAGAAGGCTTATCTGCAAGACTAAGCAGCAAATAGCAAAAATTTAAGCGGTTAATCAAGTTTTGAAACGACTTTGATTTTTGCCTCTAAACCAAGCTGCATCCCGCCTACAATGCAATGATTACATTTTCAGCGGGCAAAAGGGGGTGCATCTCGTTTAGAGATATATTAAAATTAATGCATATATAGAGGTGTTGCAGGTCAACGCCTTTTTTATTTTTGATTTTTTTTAATTTTTAGGTATCTACCCATGACCGTTCAAATGAGCGTAATGATTTCTACTGAAGAGATTCAAGCGAAAGTAAAAGAGCTTGGTGCACAAATTGATGCGCATTATGCAAACAGTGATAAGGAACTCGTACTGATTGGTTTATTACGTGGTTCAGTCATTTTCATGGCAGACTTATGTCGTAGCATTTCAAAACCACATGAACTCGATTTCATGACGGTATCGAGTTATGGCGGCGGTACGATATCTTCACGTGATGTAAGAATTTTAAAAGACCTAGATGGTGAAATTCGCGGTAAAGATGTCTTAGTGATTGAAGATATCATCGACTCAGGCAACACCTTGAGCAAAGTATTAGAAATTTTAGAAACACGTTCTCCAAACTCAATTGAGCTATGCACCTTAGTCAGCAAGCCTTCACGCCGTGAAATTGAACTCGATGTGAAGTTTTTAGGTTTTGACGTTGAAGATAAATTCATCGTTGGTTATGGCCTAGACTACGACCAAAAGTACCGTCATTTGCCCTTTATTGGTGAAATTGGTCTTTAAGACCTATCGAGAAAAAAGTGGCCGAAGGCCACTGCTGTCCCACAAATA